>SKHL01000166.1 GCA_007116995.1 Limnochordia bacterium | reverse complement strand
ATGGATTTTATGTTACGAAAAAGAACGGATTTTATGGCTAGTGGGTCTAGTTATCAAGATGCGTCCTTGATAATTTATGGAGCACCGATGGACTTTACTACCAGCTTTCGCCCAGGAACACGGTTTGGCCCACAACGAGTACGAGAGGTCTCTGAAGGCTTAGAGGAGTATAGCTATGTTTTAGACCGAGAACTCACGGAAGTTTCCTTTTATGATGCAGGTGATGTGGAATTTCCCTTTGGTAATGTAGAACAAGCGCTAAGAGAAATTGGTAGTGCTACCGTGCAGATTATCAATGATAATAAGTTTCCGTTCCTGATCGGAGGAGAGCACTTAGTAAGTGCTCCTGCCATTTCAGCCGTTGCCAAAAAATATTCTGACTTAGTGGTATTACACTTTGATGCCCATGCGGATTTACGAGATAATTATCTTGGGGAGATTGATTCTCACGCAACCGTGATGGGTCAGATTGTTAAAGGGATAGGTGGAAAGAATGTTTACCAATTCGGGATTCGCTCTGGAACCCGGCAGGAATTTCAATTCGCTCGGGCGAATACTCACTTTTTTCCTGGGAAGGTAATAGAGCCTCTCCTCGATGTGTTACCGCAATTAGGGGATCGTCCTATCTATTGCACGATAGACATCGATGTGATGGATTCGTCCCATGTTCCTGGAACGGGAACACCAGAGGCTGGAGGAATAACTTCTCTAGAAATGTTGCAGGTAATCTATGCGTTGAAAGAGAAGAATGTTGTGGCGATGGATATTGTGGAGTTATCGCCCGTATTAGATATGGGTGATATTACGTCCCTGTTAGTCGCTAAAATGGTTAGAGAAGCCGTTTTATCATTTGGAAAGGGTGTATAAAATGAGCATAGCTGTGAAACAGAAACAACGATTAGCTACTTTAATCAAAGATGCTATAGAACATATCATAAGAGATGACCAGCTTCAAGTAGCGGACATTCCAGAGATACATTTAGAGACTCCTCGGGAGAAAAGCCACGGGGATTTCGCTTCTAACGTAGCATTAGTTTTAGCAAAACCAGCAAAAAAGTCGCCTCGCCAAGTAGCAGAGTTAATTGTAGAATACTTGACTGATCAGGAGTTTATTGAGAAGGTAGACGTAGCTGGACCCGGGTTCATTAATTTTTTTATCAGTAATCAATGGCTGTACGATGTATTACTTACGATAGAAAAAGAAGGGCTGAATTATGGAGCCAGTAACTATGGTAAGGGAGAACAGGTATTGCTTGAGTTCGTTAGTGCAAATCCTGTTGGACCAATGAATGTGGTTAACGCTAGAGCGGCTGCTATTGGCGATACTTTAGCGCGGTTGTTGCGAGCTGTTGGATACAACGCGTCCACAGAGTATTATGTGAATGATGCAGGCGTGCAGACCGAGGTGTTTGGACGATCACTTGATGCTAGATATCGTCAGCTTACAGATGAAGAGTACCCCTTTCCAGAAGATGGGTATCCTGGTGTTTATGTGAGCGAACTAGCACAAAAACTTCAACGAGAGGGCATGGATTTATCTTCGATGTCTGACGCTGAACGAGTAGAGTATTGCCGCACATGGGGAATCGATGAAATGGTGGCAATGCAAAGAGCCGATCTAGTTGCGTTTGATGTGGAGTTCGACCGTTGGTTCAGGGAACAGGATCTACACTCTACAGGTGCGCTAGAGGCTGTAATTGAAACGCTGACCAACAGCGGATATATGTATAACGAAGAAGGTGCATTGTGGTTCCGATCGACTGCCTTTGGTGATGATAAGGATCGAGTGATTATCAAAACGGATAGGACATATACCTACGTGACTGCTGATATCGCCTATCATTATGATAAATTAAAACGAGGATTTACCCGGCTGATTGATCTTTTAGGTCCTGATCATCATGGTTATATTGGAAGGATGAAAGCAGCGGTCCAAGCATTAGGATATCCTAAGGATGCGTTAGAAGTCTTAATTTTGCAGTATGTAGCCTTATTGCGGAATGGGCAACAAGTAAAAATGTCCAAACGAGCCGGTGAGTTCATTACTCTACGTGATTTAATCGATGAGGTGGGAAAAGATGCAGCGCGCTATTTCTTTTTAATGCGTAGCCTCGACAGTCACCTAGATTTTGATTTAACACTAGCGGCCGAACAGAGTAGTGAAAATCCAGTTTTTTACATTCAGTATGCCCATGCCCGTATTTGCAGTATTCTAGCTCAAGCCAGCGAACAAAATGTTCAGGTTGTTTGTGTATCAGAAGCACCTTTAAGTGTGCTTAATAAAGAGGTGGAGATAGACTTAATGAAAAAGCTTGCTGAGCTGCCAGAGGAAATCTCAGCTGCTGCTCTTTATAGAGAGCCCCATCGCATCGCTCGATATGCCTTAGATCTAGCTGGTATTTTTCATTCATTTTATACCCATTGCCATATTCTTGGTGAAGAAGGAAACATTCGGATTGCGCGTTTAGCCTTGGTCAGTTGTGTAAGACTTGTATTACAGCGCGTGTTAAGTTTGCTAGGAATTGTAGCTCCCGAAAGAATGTAGAGGAGGCGAAACAATGAAATTTAACCAGGCTGGAAAAATAATTCTGGATGGATTAAAGAAAAGCTATGAGCATGTTGGCATGCTGATTATGTTAAACATTAGCTGGTTTTTTATTACGTTTTCACCCATGTTTGTGATGTCGTTATTACGCATCGAAAATCTAGTTGTGTTCACATCGGCCGTAGTTTTAACATTAATCTTATTAGGACCGGCGGCGGCTAGTGTTCATTATGTGATTCGGCAGCTTCTGCTTAAGGAAGATATATCTGTAGGAGATTTAAAGTGGCTATTTCCAAAGTTTTTCGGTCGGTCGGTTCTATTGGTATTGATGATGAGCATTATACTAGTAATTATAGGGTTTAACTTGGTGTTTAGTATGAATAATCCCTTTATCTTTGTTCGGCTTCTTAGTGGTGTTTGGTTGTACTTCGTATTGTTCTGGCTTGCTATGCTACAGTTTGTTTTTCCTGTCTTAATTAGCAGTGATAATGGCGTTATTCTTGTGCTAAAACAAACGGCGTTAACTGTATTTGATAATATATTAATCAGCTTGATAATTGTAGTTTTTAGCGGTATAATAACTGTTATTAGCTTATTCACGGTGATTCCTGCGGTTTTGTTGTGGATTACCCTTACAGGGACCATCCAGAACTATGCATTAATACAAGTGATAAAAGAACCAAAGAGTAACGGGATACAATAGGAGGTAACTCTTAATGGCAAAGTTTATTTTTGTAACGGGCGGGGTTGTATCAAGCCTAGGAAAGGGGATAACGGCAGCTTCATTAGGAAGGTTGCTAAAAAACCGGGGTTTGAGTGTAACAATTCTTAAATTGGATCCTTATTTGAATGTTGATCCAGGTACCATGAGCCCATTTCAACATGGTGAAGTCTTTGTAACCGATGATGGGGCAGAAACTGATCTGGATTTAGGTCATTATGAACGGTTTATCGACGCTAACTTGTCAAAGTTTAGCAATGTCACTACTGGTAAGATTTACTGGTCTATACTCTCGAAAGAGCGTCGTGGGGACTATTTAGGAGAAACTGTCCAGGTTATTCCTCATGTTACGAATGAGATTAAGGATAGAATCAAGGCTGTGGCTGCTGATAGCAAAGCAGATGTAGTGTTAGTTGAAATTGGAGGCACTGTAGGAGATATTGAGAGTCTCCCGTTTTTAGAAGCGATACGTCAGTTAAAATCTGATATTGGACGAGATTCCTGCTTGTATATTCATGTGACTCTAATTCCTTACATTGGAGCGGCTAAAGAGCTAAAGACTAAGCCGACCCAGCATAGTGTCAAAGAGCTTCGTAGCATTGGAATCCAACCTGATGTAATCGTATGTCGTTCAGAGCAAGAGGTTTCCAAGGATTTACGGGCGAAGGTTGGTCTTTTCTGTGATATTGATGAAAACGCAGTCATACCGAATACCGATGTAGAAACTATTTATGAGGTGCCCCTCCGATTCGCCGAGGAAGGACTTGACCAAATTGTAATGGACAAACTTCAACTAAAGTGTGAACCACCAGATCTAGAGGAATGGAAGCAGTTAGTTGATAACATTAGAAACCCAAAGAATGAAGTTAAAATAGCGATTGTCGGTAAGTACGTATCATTACCGGATGCCTATATGAGTATTGCTGAGGCATTACGCCATGGTGGCTTTTATCATCAGTCTAATGCTGACATTGTGTGGGTTAATTCAGAAGAGGTAGAAGGGCAAGATTTAAGTGCCCTGTTTGCTAACGTTAATGGCATACTAGTTCCTGGTGGCTTTGGGCCAAGAGGTATTGAGGGTAAGGTTCAAGCGATCAAGTTTGCGAGAGAGAATAGTATTCCTTTCTTCGGGATTTGTTTGGGTATGCAGTGTGCTGTGATGGAGTATGCTCGCGTTATTTGTGGATTAAACCAGGCGAATAGCTCAGAGTTTAGTGATGGGACTCATATGGTAATTGATTTAATGCCGGATCAATATAATAAAGAAGATAAAGGTGGAACCATGCGGTTAGGCTTATACCCTTGTCACTTAAATAAAGACTCCAAGAGCTACCAAGCCTACCAGGTAGAAGTTGTAGAAGAGCGTCACCGCCATCGGTATGAGTTTAATAATGAGTACAAAGAGCTCCTAACAGATTCTGGCCTGTTGGTAGCAGGTATTTCACCTGATGGGCTCCTCGTAGAAATCGTTGAATTGCCAGAACATCCTTGGTTTGTAGCTTGTCAATTTCATCCCGAGTTTAAATCAAGACCCAATAACCCCCACCCATTGTTTAGAGACTTCATTGGTGCTGCATTAGTAAATAAGGATTCACACTATAAAACTAAGGTTGGGGCTAACTTATAGGAGGTTTACTGATGATCAGAATGCAGGTTGAGATTGTTGGTCTCGATCAAGCAAGCATGCAACCGATTGTCATCTTGACCGACATGGAAAAACAGGGTATTCTTCCTTTGACGATTGGAGAAGCAGAAGCAACAGCGATTAGCTTAGCTCTTGAAAAGGTGGAACCTCCTCGTCCATTGACTCATGATTTGTTAAAAAGTGTATTGACGAATCTTAGAGGGAAAGTGGAAAAAGCAGTAATTACCGATTTGCAGGATGATGTGTTTTATGCCACTATTTATCTAAAGGTTGGAGACCGAAGTCTGACCATCGATGCACGTCCTAGTGATTCGATTGCTTTAGCTCTGCGTACGGATTCACCGATTTTTGTTTCAGAAGAGGTCCTTAATCAAGCGCTCATTCTACGCCCGATTGGTGATGAGGACATGGAGACTTTTAAACAGTTTTTAGACAACATCGGTCCCGATGATTTTCGCAAAAAAATGAGTTAGGTCCTTCTTCAACGGGAAGCACGGATAACTTTCTGACACAGGATAAGGAAAGGTCAGACTTGTCTCGGCCTTCCTTGAATAATATTCCAGATAATGATGCATACTCTTGGATAGAAAGGGGTATGCATAATGAAATCAAATATCTGGCTTTTTACTAGTACTCTCTTGTTATTGATCTTGGTTGGTTCTGCTACTAGCGCACAAATGTTATATGGCGAAATACTAGAGGTATTCCCTGAGCAAAATAAGCTACGTCTGCTTGTCGATGGAGAGATGCGAATTCTTCGTTTGGATACGGAAGCAGAAATATATCGCAGTGGGCAAACAGTAAGCATAGAATCGACTCGTCCGGTATATCCCGGCCGGTATCAGGAAGGGCTAGTCTATCTTAACTCATTAGGACATATTCAGGTTTTGGTGGTTGAATATCGGGTTGAAGAGGTTAAGGGGTACAATGGATCGGTTCTCTACTACATAGACATTTTTGGCAATGTAAAAGATGTAGAACGACTCTCCTCTATTCAAAAGGAATTTGAGCAACAGTAGCGAATACTACTCTAGAGAATAGATTGGAGGATTGTAAAGTGGTGCTTTCAAGTGAAAGAACTATGGCACTGTATTGTCCAGCCTGTGAGAGGTTGCAGTATCATACGTTTTCCTTGTTTGAGTTTGGTATCTCACCTCGGCCCTTTCAGTGTAAGTGTGGATTTACACAGGGTCAAGTTGTGAAAAAGCGACGTCGTTACGAAGTGCGATTACTATGTCCCTCTGGAGTTCGAGTCAGGTTGTTGTATACATTGCGGGAGTTCTGGGTTGCTCCATTGTTGACGTTTTATTCATTAGAGGATCAAGAAGTACTAGGATTTTTAGGCGATTCCGGGGAAGTAGATTCTGCAGTCACTTCCTGGAATAGTGATGGATTGGAAGAAGATGAGTTTCTCGAGCCGGAAATCATGAAAGGAATTCTTGGTCACCTGCAAAAGCTAGCAGCAGGAGAGCATATTAGCTGTCAATGTGATTACCCTTCTGTAGGTATCGATGTCTATCCTGACAAGGTTGAACTGGTCTGCTCTCATTGTGGTAGTGCCATATTGATGGGAGCGACAACCCAACGGGATTCAGATCGAGTATCAGAATTAGCTGAAGTTATTATGGAGCCATCCTCATATACATTTTTAGATGAGTGTTTAAAACCACTTTTTTGAGGTTGCTAGCACAGAGGATCTCCTTCCTCTGAGAGATTGGGGTGTTATCTATTTGAATATTGCAGAATTAGAGAATAAGACTGCCCAGGATTTACAGGACATAGCTAAAAACTTATCGGTTACTGGATACTCACATATACGTAAGAAGGATTTAATCATCGAGATTTTGAAGGCAGAAACTCAACAGGATGGCTTATTATTTATTAGTGGCATTCTGGAGATCATGCCGGATGGCTTTGGTTTTTTGCGAGTTGATAACTATACTCCTGGTCAGGAGGATGTGTATGTATCTCCGTCACAGATACGACGATTTAGCATGCGAGTGGGAGATGAGGTTTCAGGGCAAGTGCGGCCTCCTAAGGAAGGCGAACGGTATTTTGCATTATTACGGATACTAGCGATTAATTTATCTAACCCAGATTTAGCTCCTAAACGTCCTCATTTTGATAATTTAACTCCAATTTATCCTAACCAGCGCATACGGTTAGAAACAGCACCCACAAATCACACAACACGTTTAATCGATATTATTGCTCCCCTTGGTTTAGGCCAACGCGGTATGATTGTGGCACCACCTAAAGCGGGTAAAACTACAATCCTAAAGGAACTTGCAAATGCCATTACAATCAATTCGCCGGATGTGGAATTGATTGTCTTACTTATCGATGAACGTCCTGAGGAAGTTACGGACATGGAACGTTCAATAAACGGTGAAGTAATCAGCTCAACGTTTGATTTACCCCCAGAAAATCATGTTCGAGTTGCGGACATAGTATTAGAGCGAGCTAAGCGCTTAGTGGAATCAGGTAAAGATGTTGTGGTTTTGCTCGATAGTATTACCCGGTTAGCTAGAGCTCATAATTTAGTGGTACCACCGAGTGGACGTACTCTCTCTGGTGGAGTAGATCCATCGGCTCTACATCGCCCGAAACGGTTTTTTGGTGCAGCTAGGAAATTAGAAGAGCAGGGAAGCCTTACCATTTTAGCTACAGCTTTAGTTGAAACAGGTAGTCGAATGGATGATGTTATTTTTGAAGAGTTCAAGGGAACGGGAAATATGGAGCTTCATTTAGATCGCAAATTAGCGGAGCGACGCATATTCCCTGCTCTTGACATTTATCGGTCTGGCACAAGAAAAGAAGAACTATTACTTGGGAAAAAAGAGCTTGATGCCATGTGGATCTTGCGCAAGGCTATGGGCTCGCTTGGCGTAATAGAAACTTTAGATTTGTTACAAGAACGTATGAGGAACACCAAGTCTAATAAGAAGTTAGTAGAGTTAGTGATTAATTCGTCTTTTGCCGAAAATCTGCGAAATAAGTAAAGGAATTGAACTAGATTTGTCGAATAGAGAGATGATGAATGTCAGGTTTGAGGAGGTATACAATGGGTAGTCGACACCGCTATTTACGGACAGTTTATCTAATATCCCTAATAGTGCTGTTTAGCATGTCGTTAATTGGCCAAACAGATGGTCGATTACATATTGGCGGATTTGTTTGGAATGGGGAAGAAGACCCCCAAATAGATTCAAACCTGATGCCTGTTGCTAAAGTTGATTCAACTGGTTCTGCTGGTAGTAATGAGATCACAAAAGTAGACCAGTTCGTGAATGAACGACCAAGTAGTGTAATTGATGTAATCGCTGGTGGGCTTGGTACAGACGCCAGGTTAGAGTTATTTTCACAAGAGATTTCTACGGGTATGCTTAAGGAAGAGACAAAAAAAGGAGATCTGCTATCAGGTGCTGGTCATCAAGAAGTCCTGGACGGATTAACCAACAAAGTTGCTGTGACCGCACTGCCAGATCAACAGCGACCTGTGCCTCAAGATGAACGAGAACGTCCTCCGATACATATCCACACGGTATCATCTGGCGAAACTTTATGGGATATTGCTCGGGCCTATGGAATTACGGTAGACTCGATTCTATCATCTAATGATATTACTAATAGCAATCGGATACGAGTGGGACAGGAGTTAGAGATATTAACTGTGCGTGGTGTTCTTCATCCGGTGGCCTATGGCGAGAGCTTGTGGGAGATCGCTGAACGTTATCAGGTAAGTATGAATGAGATCATTCTTGCCAATGGAATTTCTGATGCTAGTAAAATACAACCTCAAGATCGGCTAGTTATTCCTGGGGCTACCCGGGTATTGATCAAGGATGTATTAGTTATCAAGAGGCAACTACAAAGGGCGTTTGATTGGCCATTGCTTGGTCGAATTTCGTCTCCCTTCGGCACACGGGTGCACCCAGTGACTCGCGTTAGGACTATGCATAACGGGATAGACATTGCAGTGCCCTCAGGAACTACGATTCGGGCCTCCGCCGACGGTCGTGTCACTTATAGCGGCTACAACGGTGGGTATGGCAATCTAGTCATTATCGATCATGGTGATGGAATAGAGACTCGATATGCACACAATTCCCGTAATCATGTGCGAGCGGGTGAGCGAGTTACTAGAGGACAAATAATTGCAGTTAGTGGTTCTACAGGAGTGGTGACGGGCCCACATCTACATTTTGAAATCCGTTATCGGCAACAACCAGTGGATCCAAGGCTATACTTAAAAAACTGAAGTACAAGTTTTTACTTGCGTGATTAGAGTATTTGTGATATAATTTCGCTTGTTTGAACAGCAATGAGAGTGAGGTGAAAAACATGCGTGAGGGTATTCATCCTAATTACGAAGAAGCTCAGGTAACCTGCGTGTGCGGAGAATCATTTAAGACCAAGTCTACGAAGAAAGAAATCAGGGTAGAAGTATGTTCGAAGTGTCACCCATTCTATACTGGTCAACGTCGTGACACAATAAATGCCGGTGGACGAATTGAGCGCTTCTTAAAGAAATACGACATGAAGCAAGAAAAGAAATAGATTTGGTTATCTTAAGCAGGGTTACTCCCTGCTTTTTTTTTTGCAAGAGAAAAATCGCATAGAGAAGGACATATTGGAGGGACTATATGTTTTTCAGATGCACGATGACTAGGGTGATGATACTATGATTATGTTAGCACCGATGGCTGGTGTTACAGATTTAGCATTTCGCCTAATCTGTAAGGATCTTGGGTGTGATTTTGTAGTAAGTGAAATGGTTAGCGCACAAGGACTAATTTATAGTAATAGTCGTACGCAGCAGCTCTTAGTATGTGATGATTTTCAACGGCCCTTTGCAATTCAACTATTTGGACATGATCCAAGCACGCTGGCTGAAGGTGCTCGACGACTTGTAAGGAACTATAGACCTGATTTAATTGATATTAATATGGGCTGTCCAACTCCGAAGGTCGTCAAAAACGGGGATGGAGCTGCTTTACTAAAACATCCAGATCGTATTTATCAGTTAGCACTAGCAGTGGTTAGGTCTGTAGACATTCCTGTGACAGCGAAAATTCGAATAGGGTGGGATCAGGATTCCATTAACTGTGTTGAAGTTGCGAAACGTCTAGAGGATGCTGGTATTCAATGGGTAGCTGTACATGGCCGCACAAGAGAACAATTCTATACTGGCGAGGCTAATTGGGGTTGGATTCGTAGAGTTAAAGATGCTATAGGAATTCCAGTGGTGGGAAATGGTGATGTATTTACTCCAGAGGGTGCGAAGAAACTGCTAAGTGAAACGGGATGTGACCACGTTATGATTGGCCGTGGTGCTCTCGGAAACCCTTGGGTTTTCCGACGGACTCAGGTCTATCTAGATACTGGCGAGTTACTTCCCGAGCCTGGAGTTGATGACAGAGTTGCTATGGCGATGAAACACCTTGATCTTAAGATAACCTACCTGGGTGAAGAGCGAGCTTTACGGGAGATGCGGTCTCATTTGGCTTGGTATCTCAAGGGGGTTCCCAACTCCAGTCAGATACGCGCTCGGATTAATCATGTATCAAGTCGAGCAGAAGTGGGAGCATTGTTGTCAATGCTTTAGGTCCTAGTTAATATCTGCTTGCCCTCAGACTATTTATTTGTTAAAATAAGTGTGTACATCTTGTGCACATGAGGTTAGAGGGGGCTTATAATTGGAATTCATTCGTGTGGGTGATAAGTTAGTTAGTAAAGATAAGCTAACGCGCACAGTTGAACGCATCTTGGCTCTACGCGCAGCTGGTTCGTCACAACAGGAAGTGGCACATAAGGTAGGAGTGGACCGGACTTTCATCTCTAGGTTAGAAGCCCTTGCAGAAGTGCGTAAAGGTGGAAGCCTGGCCATTATTGGGTTTCCTTTAGCGAATAAGGACGAACTCCTGCGAATTGCTGAAGAAAATGGTGTAGACTATACTTTTATGATGACTGATGATCAGCGGTGGAAGTTTATTCACTCCTTAACCGGAGTAGAGTTATTAAATGAGCTAATGGAATTAATTACTAAGTTGAGATATTTCGACGTAGTAATAATGGTTGGTTCAGATATGCGTATTCGCTTAGCAGAAGCTCTGCTCGGTGATAAGGTCGTTGGCGTTCAATTAGGAGAGTCACCGATTGAGAATGATGTTTATTTCCCTCCAGAGCGGCTTAGAGAACTTATTCTGAGTGTCAAGGGTGGGGAAAAATGAAGCACGTTGTCAGTGTTAGTATAGGGTCGTCGAAACGAGACCATGTAGCCGAATTAGACGTACTAGGGCAGCGAGTTAGGCTTGAGCGTTGCGGAACAGATGGTAATGTGGATGCGGCCATAGATTTGATCCGAGGATTAGATGGGAAAGTCGATGCATTCGGTATGGGAGGGATTGATTTATATATTTGGGCCGGTAAGCGAAGGTTTATCTTTCGTGAAGCTAAGCGAATAGCCCAAGCGGCACAGAGAACACCGATAGTTGATGGCTCTGGTTTGAAGAACACCTTAGAACGCCGAGTCGTTATGCATATTAATAAAGAAATGCCTGAGGTATTTAACGGGAAGAAAGTCCTAATGGTAAGCGCCTTAGACCGTTTTGGAATGGCTGAGGCACTACTAGAAACAGGGTGTGAAACGCTATATGGAGATCTAATATTTGCACTTGGATTACCTGTACCCATTTACCGATTGGAAGTGCTCCAGCGCTATATTGCTAGCTGGTTAGCGCCTATTGTTGTCCAACTACCGATTAAATACATTTATCCCACTGGAGCTAAGCAAGAACGTCTAAAAGCCAATCCGAAGTTTGCCAAATACTATCATTGGGCAGATGTCATAGCTGGTGATTTTCACATTATCAAAAAACATCTGCCGCATTCATTAGAGGGAAAAACTATTTTAACTAACACTGTGACCAAAGATGATGTGGAGTTATTGCGCAAGGCTGGCGCTATCAGGTTAGTAACCACAACCCCAGAGGTCTCCGGGCGATCCTTCGGAACTAATGTAATGGAAGGTTTGTTGGTCGCACTGCTTAGCAAACCCTTAGT
>SKHL01000067.1 GCA_007116995.1 Limnochordia bacterium | reverse complement strand
CGGCGTGCTGACCGTGTGGGTGGGAGAGCCGACGTGGCAGGCCGGGCGCATCGAGCGCGGGGCGCCGATGGATGTGCCCGATGGGCGGTGGATTGACCTGCGAATGCAGGCGCAGGAGGATGAAGCATGAAAAAAATCTACGACCTCAACAGCATCAGCTTCCGCATCCCGATCCTGAAGCAGCCGGGCGACGATCCTTTCGACCTGACCAACGCCACGATCGAGGCGGCGGCGCGGAGAGTCGGCGGCACCGACGCCACGCGGTATGCCGGGACTGTCTCCATCGTCAATGCGCTCGGCGGGATTTGCCAAGTGTCTTTCCCTCCGGCCACTTTCGAGGGCGAAACCGGCGCCTTCCTGCTGCATGTCCGCGCGCAGCGGGACGGCGAAGACCAGACGGTGGCGGAAACGACTTTCGCCGTGGAGAAATCCGTGAGGCTGCCTGAATGATCCGGCACCAGAATTTCGAGATCCCCGGCGTATGGGCGCGGGACTCGCTCAGCGGCCAGTGGAGCGTCGCGACGGACGCAGCCGGGACCTGGAGCCGGCCCGAGATTGTGGGCGGCGTGTGGCGGCGCATTCCGGGCAGCGTGGCAGAGCTGCCGACGCAAGACCCCTGGCTGCTGGCGTCCGGCGCTTGGTCGGACGCGGGCGCGTGGCGAGACACTGACACCTGGAGGGACGCGGCATGAGCACGCAACCGATTTCCGACGGCGAGGCGGGCGGGGCCGTCCGGGCAAAGATCAACGAGGCCATCGCCAAGTCGAACACGGCGCTCCAGCCCGGAGCGGAGATCCCGTGGGATGATGTCACCGGAAAGCCCGCGACCTTCCCGTCGCGTGCGGCTTTCCAGGCGGCGACGATTGCCGAGGACGTGGATGAATGGACCGTGCTGCATGCCGGGCTAGTGCTGCGCTATGTCCGCGATCCTTCCGGCACCGCTATCGAAAGCGGCAACGGCGTCAAAGGCTATCCTGCTGAGACCGCCCGGCCCGAACACTGGGGGGCCATGCGCGACGGGGTAGCGAACGACGGCCCGGCGATCAATGCGGCCTGCGCTTGGGGGACGCGAGTGCATCTGACGGGCGGTATCTATCGCACGCAGCAGACGATCCGCCTGGTGAACACGCTACTGACAGGCGGCAACCAAGAGTGGCCGGAGGACAACCGCGTCACAATTTTGGGCGCGGCTGAGATCCCCGTGGCCGACCCGCTAGTCGCGCCCATCCGAGGCGGCAAGATCGAGCATATGCGGCTGGAATACGAGCCGGAGGCGATCACCGGCAACGAGGTGGAGGGGCAGCGGCGGCTGGTCGGTGCGCTGGAGGGGCAGCCGCAACCCCAGCGGGGCTGCGCGATCCGGCATCTGCGCATGGATACTTGTGGCACTGGTATCGGGGGGCTGAGTTTTTCGGTGACCTATTCGGACATCGAGATCACCGGCTACACCTTCGCCGCGATGGACGTGGGCCGTGGCACCGGCAACACCTTCAACAACATCTACGCCAGCAATTTGAGCGGTAGCACGGGGCTGACCCCGGCTTTTGGCCTGCGCATCCGTCAGGAATACGGCGGCTTCTACAGCCAGATCAATATCGAGCACACTTACTTCCGCGAGGCTGCACTTCGGGTGGAGAACTGCCCGTCTGTTTCCTTTTCATCTATCCATTTGGAGGGGGTGAACACAACCAGCCCTGGTGGGCGCTTCATCCATCTGGACAGTGCGAACGTGGAGATTGGGGGCCTTACAGCAATCTATTGTGGTATGTCTCATGACAACACCGCCCTCATCGAGCTTGGCAATAGCCGTATGAATGATGGATGGGGTGGTGCGACCATAGGTAGGTCACAGAATGCTCGGTTGTCTATTCGAAGCCTGTATCTTGAAGGCGTTACGAACCCAAATACCGGACTGCATCCCTCCTATCCGGAAGGTCGTCGTGGACTACAGAACATCCCCGGATTCAGGTTTCTCCGGAGGACTGCATCGTTTACCGACGCAGGTTATCAGGTGGAGGTTGGTGTCCTAGGGCATAGTTCCTTCCCTACAACGGGAGGTGTTGCGGAGCAGGTGATATACGAAAACATCGACCGTATGCCCTACACCGACTGTGACCGCCTGGGAATCCTAAGGGTAAATAGACGTGGCGAACTCATCACAGCACAACCCAGCCTTGGCTACAATGGTCGGTTTGACCAATGGGTGACTGAAAGCGCCGTGGCTTCCTCTGCGACACCCGTGGAGTCCGCGAAAGACTGGTTGATCCGTAATTCCAGTGGCGAGCTACGGGCCAACCGAACGGAGGATGGTCTTCGGGTAAGCAATGCTGGCACTCTGGGTACGTTTCAGGAACTACGCTGGCGTATGTTGAGACCTGAGCAGTTCTTTACAGGGGAAACCTTCGTTCTTTCCTTCGAGGCGAAGGCAACCGTGGCAGGCCAACGCCTCAAGCAAATGAGGCTGATGTACGAGAATGCCGGTGGGACACCGACAGGTGGTGCATTGCAGATCATTGGTGGCGACAGCGACGTGATCGCATTCCCGACCGACTGGCGGTCTTTCCATCTCGTATTTAATGGCTTTGCACCAGGGACCGTGACGAACATTAACAACCTGATGATGTTCGTCGTATTCCAGTTCGCAGATAGTAATGGCTTCGAATCGACCATTGATCTGCGTAACGTGAAGATCGAGCGGGGTGTCTTTCCCACCAAGGTAGTGGACGATCCCGCGCGGGATGCCTCGCCCGTGTTTGACAGCCTGGCAGAGTTCCAGCAGGCCCGGATCGGACACTACGTCCAGACTTGGACGATCCTACAGGGTGGTGTCGCTGTGCCCTATGTGCGTGCGGCCTCGGGGCCGGTGCAAAGTGCCAATGGCGTGAAAGGGCGCGTTGCTACGGCGACGTCCGTGTCCGTGGCCCCGGTGTATGCCGGCCAGACGGCAGTTGTCGGCGGCGAGGCGTATATCGCAGTCGGCACGGCTTCGGCCGACGATTGGCAGCTGTTGGGCGCCACGACAATCGCCGACGTGACGGGGCTTCCCGCCGCCCTCGACGCCCGCCGCGTGGTGGTCGCGCATGGGGCCGACGCAGGCACCGTCCGGCCCGACGCCGCGCTTGTGGAGTGGGTGGGATCGGTCGCGCCGACGAATGCGCAGGCGCAAGACACTTGGCTGGACACCTCGGCATGAGCTGGGCGGTGAGAGAGGGCGGCGCGTGGGTGCCCGCCATGAAGCGAGTGCGGCTGGGCGGGGAGTGGGTGCCGGGGGTGGTGCCCACCTTTGACCCCGCGACCGTGTTCGCGAACGGCGAGCAGGGCTTCATCCTTGACCCGTCCGACATGAGCACTTTGTGGGCCGACACCGCCCGCGAAACCCCTGCGACACTGACCGGCACGGTCGCTGTCATTGACGACAAGTCCGGGCGCGGCAATCACATGACCTTTTCCGCGACAGCAGCCCGCCCGCAGCTTTTGCAGGACGGCACCGGGCGGAATTTCCTGCGCTTCAACGGCGTTTCCAACGCGGGGAGCACGCAGGAAATCCTCAGCGCATCGAAGCAGGCCCAGATGTTCCTCGGGGCGAGGGATTTCTCGGGCGGCGACTCAAATTGCATGCTTGAGGCGCGAGGCTTCTTCGAGGCTCCGGGGTCGTGGAGAATTGGGGTGAGTTCTAATCGGCGGTATTCGGCGTCTGTAAGAATGGCGGGGAACAATAATAGATACGCAGGGTATAACTCGCCCATACCTGCGACCCCGGACCTTGCCGTGCAGGTGTTTTGTGTGGACACCACACAGACGGCCAACGAAACCGCCGCATTTATTTATAACGTAAACGGAGTGGATGCGCGGGCGGAGGCGGCGGGGATTTTTACCACTGGTGCAGTAGCAATTGGTGGCAATGCTCTCATTGACCTGGGGTCTCGCGCCGGGTCCAGCCTGTTCGCAGAGATGGATTTTTACGGCGCCGTGCTCCGCTACGGGCCGAATTTGCCTGCGCAAACAGTCAGCGAGCTTGAAGCATACATGGCCGAAAAGACGGGGGTGACGCTGTGACCCGCATCGTCGTGACAGCCGCCTGTGATGCCGACCTCGTGGCCGATGCGAACCAGTTGGCAATGGCGCTCGCTTTTGGTCCCGAGGATGCGCGGACATACACCGGCCTCAACTGGCAGGACGGTGCGGGGCGCACCTATGCCGCCGCGTCGTGGCAGGTTGTTCCCGCGTGGCTGGACCTTGCGCAGTCCTCGCTGGTGCGCCCGGCGTGGGACGTGGGGCAGATCATCGACATGGATGCGGCGGGCCGGGCGCAGGCGGCACTGGATTTCTGGGCGGGTGATGGCCCGGTGCCGCAGGCGCGTCCCGGCGTGCTGGTTGCGGTGGCGGGCATGGACGGGAGGGATGCGCTGGCGGCAATGGGGCTGGAGCCTGTACCCATGGACCCTTTGGGCGAGGAGGGAGGGGCATGATGCGGGCGGTGATCTTGACGGGCTGCATCCTCACCGGCCTGGGCGTGGCGGCGCTGATGCTCGGTGTCGGCCTGCCGTGGTGGGCGGGCGCCCCGGTGGGCGTGCTGGCCGGGTGGGCGGCGTGGCGGAACCTGACGGCGGGGGGCTGATGACCGGCGAGTTCTGGACTACCCTGAAAAGCCTGGGCGACGTGGTGGTGCCGTGGGTCATCGTCCCTGCGGTCTACATCGGCTGGCACATCCTCAACGAAATGAAGCAGATGCGCGCCGAACAGCGCGGCGACCGGAAGGACGCCACGGAAAAGTTCCACGCGATGGAGCTTCGGCAAGCGCGGCTGGAGGCCGAGCAGGAGCACAGCCAGCGCCAGCGCGACCACAACCACACCGAAATCCTGCGGCGGCTGGACGAAATCACCGAGACGCTGAAGGGGAAGGCGGATAAATGACACGGCATTGGAGCGACCGCAGCCTGCGGAACCTGGCCAACATCCACCCGGATCTGCGCGCGGTCATGGACGCCACGCTCAAAGACAGCCCGGTGGACTTCATCGTGATCGAGGGGCGGCGCACGCAGGCGCGGCAGGCCGAGCTTGTGGCGCAGGGCGCCAGCCGCACGATGAACAGCCGCCACCTGACGGGCCACGCGGTGGACGTGCTGCCCATCGACCCGGCGGACGGGCGGGGCAAGTTCGACTGGCCGCTGTATCACCAGCTCGCCCCGGCGGCGAAGGCCGCGGCCGACCGGCTGGGGGTGTCCATCACATGGGGCGGGGACTGGACCAGTTTCCGCGACGGGCCGCACTTCGAACTGTCCTGGCACGAGTACCCCGCCGGGGCCGCTTGGCCTGCCCACGGGCCGCGTATGGACGCTCCGGCGCCCCGCCCGGCACCTGAGGCCCCCGCCCCGACCGGGCTGGCGGCATGGTTCAACGCGCTGGTGGCGGCGTTTTCGCGTGTGCGCCGTTAACATCAAACCGGCTTGGCGTTAACGAAACGCCATTCCGTTAACATCAACGGAGGACGTGACGATGAAGCTGGTTCCCGATGCGCGCCAAGCATGGCGCTGGTTCAGCGTGCGGGCGATGACGCTGGCCGTGGCGGTGCAGGGCGCGTGGGTGTTCCTGCCGCCCGATCTGGCCTCGCAGGCCCCGCAATGGGCGATCCAAGTGGCGACCGCATTGATCCTCGTGCTGGGGATCGTCGGACGGCTGGTGGACCAGGATGCTTGACGCACTGATAGCCCTCGCCGCCGCTGTGCTGGCCGCTGGGGGCGCATACTGGCTCGGGCGCAGGGGTGAGCGGGCAGACCGGAGGGCAAACGATGCTGAAGCGGCTGAGCGGGCGCGGAAGCGCGGGCAGGAAGCGGTTGATCGGGGCCGCGCTTCTGGCAAGTCTCCTGACGAGCGCGTGCGCGACAACGACGGTCGGTGGATGTGAAGCCTACGGCGAGGCCCGGCGGGACATGCCGGGCCTCGGATCGGACAGCCTCAGTCAGTGGGTGGCTGATCTGGATGATCGGATGACGGGGGCGTGCAGGGGCTAGGAGAGCGAATAGGGCCGACCCCAAGCGCATTGAGAATGTCCGTCGCCAAATTAAACGCGCTGACGGGGTGGCCCTCCTGGCAAAGGCGCTTTGCGTCCTGCGCCAGCCTCTGTACGTTGAGACAGGCCGCGCGATCCTCCTGAAGGTCAGAAACCACGTCGCGCACAATATCGACAGTGTTCCGGCCCGGTATTTCGTCCCTCTGATACCAGTGGACCACCGGCCCGAGCGCCTCTCTTATTTCCAAAGACATCGCGTCTATCCTTTCTCTGCTACGCCCGCGCGCTGGCGGGCGAGGACGTGGCGGCTATGCGCGCCACCGGGCGGCGCCTCATCGCGACGTATGACGCGGGGCGGGGGCGGTGAACTGCGTGGGTTGGTTAAGGCATCCACGAACCGCCGATATGCCTTCACAGAGCGTGTATCGACCTGCGCTGTGGACCCACTTTTCCCCGAAGTCACGCCATAGCTTTGGGTCCGCTAGGCTCCATGATCGTTCCATGACGTGCATGGCTTGTTCCGACCATTCCAGCCGGTTCCGCAGCCTCTCCACTTCGGCCTCGGCGGCTTCGGCACGATCCTTGTCGTGGTCGCGCCACCCCAGCGCCCGGTCCCGCTCCTGCTGCATGTCCCATAGCTGGGCGCGCAGGGCGGCGTTCTCGGCAGAGAGGGCGGGCACAAGCTCCCGAGCCGCAGCGATGAAAGCCGCGTTGGCTTGGATTTCCCGGTCGCCGCGTGCGCTGCGCCAGAACTGCTGCACAAAGCCGTCCCAATGAATGATGGCGCAGTCCAGTTTTGCAGACGCCTGCACTGAGGGGCGGCCAGAAAGCGGGTTTCCGTCATCGTCAATGGTGACATGCCACGGTCCGGGGGTGACGTGCTTCATCAGCCGCTCCACGGCCTCGGGGCCGGTGTCGGGTGTGTCAGTCATCGGCGGTCTCCTGACGCGGGGCGGTAAGGGCTTCGGCGAGCCCTTTCATCTCCTGCGCCAGCCGGCCCTGCTGGGCTGCCAGTCCAGCGAGGGCTGTGGATAGGGCGTGGATGGTGGCCGCGCGGGCTTCGGGTGTCTCAGTCATGTCAGTCTCCTGTGTTGGCCGTTCCCTGCGCGTTCTCGGGGGCGAGGCGGCGGGTCATCCCCCCGGCCCCCTCAGTGCGGCGCGGAACCTGTTTGGTGTGGCAATGCCCGTGCCGCTTGCGTATCTGCCCCATTCTCCTGACGCCTCTAGGCGCTCAAGTATGGGGAGGTATGCCCCCAACTCCACCACCCTCGCCAGCGCCTCGGCAAGCCGGGCATCGGCCGATTCCTCGCGGTGGATCGCACGCCCCATCATGCCTGACGTGTCGGCGGCGTCCAACATGGCGTTGGCATGACGAGCGCGCAGGCGTGCGCATTCCGCCAGCGCCTCGGCAAGCCGGGTTTCTGCGGTGGCGGCGCGTTCCTCGGGGGTGGTCATGGCTGGGCCTCCTGTTCAATCATCGCCGTCAGGATCGCCAGCAGAAGCGCACGGGCGGGGGTGGATGCTTGCGCCACAACCTCGGCGTCCGCGTCCACACAACCAATGATCGCTCGGGAGAGCGTGCTTATGCGCAACACGCACCACGCCCTCGGCAGCACCGCCCCCAGCAGGGCAAGGGCGGCGTCCGTGGAGCCTTGTGCATATGCGGCGCCCACATCCATGGCGTTCGTATTGAGGCCGAACACGCCTGCGGCCATCTCTTCAATTGTGGTGCGGGTGGCATCCCCCGCCTCCACGGCGTCTTTCAGCGCCACCAGCGCGGCGCGGCGGTCGGGGGTCATGCCGCCCACCACAGCGCCGCAGCGCCCCCGACAAGCAGCCCGGCCACGAAAGCGCCGGCAAGCGTCAGCATGGCCGCCAGCCGGATGGTGCTGGCGAGGTCGCGCCACGGGTCGTCCAGCGCCTCGAAGTGCTGCGACATGCGGCCGAGGTCGTCCGCGCGGGGTCTGTCGGTCATGGCTCTCGTCTCTCCGTTGTTCCGTTGATCTTGCGGCGGAAGGGTGTTCCCCGGCTTCCGGGCAGCTTCGAGCGGGGGCGCCAGGCGCCAACGTGCTTCGCCTGCACGCGCTTGGCCTTGGCGATCTGCGCCACGTCGCCGGGTGTCTTTGTCGCGTGGCACGAGACATGCGCCGGGGCGAGGTTGGCGTCTGTGTCGTCGCGGGTCAGGGCGTAGGGCACGATGTGCTCAACCTCCCAACGCTCGCGGGCGCCGTCGATGCGCTCGCCGCAGATGTGGCACCGGCCTTGATGGGCGGTGTAGATAGCGAGGCGGCGCGTGGGGGACATGCGGCGGGTCATGCGTTTTCCCTCTCGTCAGGATGCCGCTCGGACCACTGGACGCCCATGCGGTCGCCGTATTCCTGCGCCACCGTGATCAGGTCCGCGAACTCGCGCTTTGTCAGCCGGGACGACGAAAAGCCCACCGGGAAGGGCCGGTTATCCAGCCCCATTTCGAAGCGCACGGCATGCCCGCAGGCCGCCATGAACAGGCACTTCCAGACCTCGGGTGTGTGCACGCGCCCCTCGGGCTTGGCGCGGGATATGTCGCTGACCATTGCCCAAAAGCGGGCGTTTTGGTCGAGGTTGCGCTTCGGCCCGCTGATCTGCACCACGGCATCGGGAGGGGCTGCGCGCACCATCGCGCAGGCCAGCGCGCGCTGCTCAAGGCCGCGCAGGATCACGGTCTGCGCCATCAGAAAGCCGCCCTTTCGGTCCACACGCGCACGCCCGCGTTGCAGCCGTCCAGCGCCTTGTGGTGGCGGCGGGCGTAGTCGTCCAGAAACGCGGTGATGGCGTCGCGGTCGTTCTTCGCCACCCAATTTAGCAGCGCCCGGTGGTCGGTGACCTCGTACCGCGTGACCTTCCGCAGCCCGCGCACCTTGTCCTTGCTTGCTGCGGTGGCCTGAGCTTGCGCCAGAGCGGCAGCATCGCGCGCGGCGGCGGCGGCCCGCTGGGCCTCAAGGTCGGTCTCCTGCGCGGCCTCTGCGGCGGCACGGGCGGCGGCAACCTTGGCCTCGGCTTCAGCGCGGGCCTTCCGGGCGGCTTCGGCCTTCTCGGCGGCGAGGCGGCGCTTGAAACCGTCCACGGCGGCGGCGAGGCCCCGCTTGATCCGGTCGAGGTCGTCCAGCGTCGGCTTGTACCGGGCGAGGGCGGCCTTCCAGGCGTCGTGCAAGGGCTTGGCCTCGGCGTCCTTGGCCTCGCCCACGGCGCGCTCGGCCATCTTGATCCGGCGCAGCAGGGCGTCCACCGCCTGCATCTGCGCCTCGGTCTCGACGGTGGCGCCGTCCAGCCAGTTGGCGGCTTCCTCGATGTGGTCGCCATAGGGGGCCAGCGCATCGTCAAGCGGGTCGGGCGGGTTGTTGTGCCCCGCTGGCGGGGGTGCGTTGTGGTCAAGCATGGGGGCCTCCGTCAGTAGGGAATGTCTGCGAGGTCGTCGGCGGGCGCCTGCCTTGCGGGGTCAGGGCCGGTGAGAGCGGCCTTGCGCGCGTCCTTGATCTTCGTCAGGCGCTCGCACTCGTCGGCGTCGGCGGCCTTGATCGACACGATGCAATCCCACTCGGCGCGCCAGACCTCGGACAGATCGGGCAGCGTGCGCGCGGCCTCGATCTTCTTCGCCACGCGCGCGGCGGCCGCCTTGGCGTCGAAGCGCGGTTGCTCTGGTTCCGTGCGGCGGGGTTCCTGGCGCTGCTGGCGGGGGGCTGCGGCGGCTGCGTTCCCGTCGTCGTCCTCGGGCGCCACGCCGCTGAGGCTTTCCAGCCCGATCCGCTTGGCGTAGGTGGTCGCGCTCTTGTATCCCTGCATGTTCTGCCGATCGACAATCAGCGGCACGTCGCACCAGACCCGCGAGGCGCTGGCGCCGTGCATGAACTCGGTGCGCATGCAGTTCACGTCCTCGCGCCACACCGGGTAGTGCAGCACGGCCACGCCATGCCGGGCCAGCGTCGGAATGACGACGGCCGACACGTCCGCGAGGTCGGCGTACCGGGTTTTGAACGCGGGGTTCACGCTGCCCTTCTGGACGGCGCCGAACTCAAGCTGCGCCGCCGCGAGGGCCGTGTAGACGTTGGCAATCTCGGTCACTGTGCGCCCTCCTTGGCTTTCAGCGCCTCTGCGGCGAGGCTGTCGGGGTTGATGCCCATGGTGCGCAGTGCGCGCTCGTACGCGGCCGCCACCGGGTCGGTGCGGGGCGGCAGGCCGTCGATGATGCGGTCCGTCTCGGCCGCCACCGCCAGAAGTCGGGACTTGATCGGCTGGGGTGCGCGGCTGTGCGCGCGCAGGGCGGCATAGGCGGCGGCGTTGAGGGTTTTCAGCGTGTCCATCACAGCGCCCCCACCAGCTTTGCGCGCTCGATGTCCTCGTGGCGCTGGTCTTCCTCAGCCTGGAGCGCGTCGGCCTCGGCCTCGGCGTCGGCAATCTCGCGGAAATGCTCCTCCATGTCCGCCAGCATGCGCGCGGCGTCGTCATAGGTGCCGAACTCCAGGAGCGGGGAGCCATCGACGTACAGCACCCAGCCGGTGTTCACGTCGCCCAGCAGGTAAAGCGGGGTGGTGCGGCGGCATTTGATGGGGGTTTTCATGGCTCGGCCCTCCGGTTCCAGATTTCCTTGACGGCCTGTGCGAGCGCGGCCTTCTGCTCGGCGTCCATCGGGCCGAAATCCGGCAGCGGGCGCCGTGTGCGCGCCTCGGCAATGGCCTGCGCGGCGGTCTGAGGGCGGCGAAGCCCGGCTGCGATGGCGCGCAGCCGGTCCATGGGCGCGGCGTGGGCGTGCATGGGCTGGCGGGGAAGGCGGATGTGGCGGGGCATGGTCAGTCCTCCAGCGGGTGCAGGCGGTCGGCGTGTTCGATGGCGGCCCGCTTGATTGCCGCGCGCAGCTCGGCTTCGGTCGGGTAGGCCCTGCGCAGCGCGACCCACCGCCATCCGCAGTGTTTGGTGACGTCCTTGACCGTGATGCTGCCGGTCCAGTCCCCGTTGGTGCACTCAAAGCCTTGTGCAAACCACTTGCCGTCGATGCGGCCGGTAAAGCCCCGGAAGGAATTGAACCCGTTGGGCTTGTTCTTGCGGAACGTGATGCGGGGCATGGTCAGCACCCCCGCGCTTTGAGCATGGCGTCGGCATAACGGTACGCCTGCCGGGCAATGATTTCCTCGCGCGTTCCGATGGCGGGGTTAGCCCAAGGCAGCACCGGACTTCCCCGGTCGGTGCGCTGGCCCTTGTTGTGCCCGGTGGCGGGCTGGCCGTAATCCTCCACAGCGGACGGCAGCGCCGCGATGGCGATACGGTCGCGCAGGGACATGCCGTTCTGCTGGACGATCAGCCCGGTTTCGCTGTCCTTGTAGCTGTCGCGCGGGAACGCAGGCCCGCCGTCTTTGATTTGATCGGCCATGGTCAGCACCCCCGCGCGCGGGCTGCATGGGTCAGCGCCTCGGCCTCGCCCCGAAGCTGCGCAATCTCGGCGGCGTGATCCTGGCCCTGTCCGACGAAGAACAGCGAGGGCCAGAAAAGCAGGGTGCCCACGGCGACCATTGCCGTGTCGCGGTTGGCGCGGCTTTCCTGCGCCCCGGTGACGTTGGCGAGGCGGGCGTTGATGCGCTGCGCCTCGGCCGTGATCTGGCGGCAGTCCATCCCGCTGTAGAGCGCGGGCGACACCGACGAAGCGGTGATCTGGTCGGGCGATGTGGCGCAGGCCGAGAGGGCAAGCGCGGCGGCGGTGGCGATGATGATGGGGCGCATGGGGCGGCCTCCTGTGTGGGGTGTGGGGCTTAGGCCCGCTCGATTTGGAGGCGGGAAATGTCGGCAATACTGTCCTCATCGACAGACCAGACGGCGCCTTCTGGCATGTCCACGAGGCCCGCCGTCATGATAAGCCTGTCATCAAAGATGCTGCGGGCTTCGGCCGCCGTTGCGGCTGGGAGGGTGATTTCAACGTCCACTGAAACCGTGGCCTTCACGATGTAATCGGGCATTGGTTCGCTCCTGTGATGTGTGGGGGTGTCCCCCGGCGCGGGGCCGGGGG
>SKHL01000288.1 GCA_007116995.1 Limnochordia bacterium | reverse complement strand
CATGGCCCTATCTGAAAGAGCTTGTGGATGATAACATGGATGCTGCTAGGGTTAAACTGCTTGATTCTCTTAGTAGTTATCAGGGAATTAGAAAATGTCAGATCATCGTTGTGTTTGATGCCTATCGTGTTAAAGGGCATCATGAGGAAGTGATTGACTATCACAATATTAAAGTAGTATATACCAAGGAAGCACAAACGGCTGATCAATATATTGAACGATTTGCCTATGATAACCAGAAAAAATATAATATCATAGTTGCCACATCCGATGGTTTGCAGCAAGTCATTGTCACAGGGGTAGGATGTGCCTTATTATCTGCTAGAGAGCTAAAGGATGAGATCGAAATTGCGAAAGAAAGCACACAACTAGCCTACCAGGAAAGACAGAGGACAGACCGTACTTATTTCAGAGACGTCTTGTCCTCCGAAGCTAAACGGCGGATAGACAAGCTGCCAAATGCTTAGGTCGTCAGCTAGCTGGGAAGTGGTAGTTAACCAAAAAGAATTAGCTGTATTATCAACTGTGTGCAGAAATACAGTTTGGAGGGACCATCCCAACAGGAATACCGTAGGGTTTAGCGAAATTATTAGATTGTACTTAACATGCACGCATTAGATACGGGAGATGATTTTCTTGCTAGAAGCTCTCTTATTAGCTATCAGTTCTAACTTAGACGACTTAGGGGTTGGTTTCTCCCTTGGAATTAGAGCTAATCGGATTCAAAAGAGCATGATTATAATCATTGCCTTGATTTCGGGTCTTACAATGACGTTAGGGATGACTATTGGGACTGTGGTTCTACGGTTCGTATCTCACGAGATACTTAACTACCTTCCTTCGGTAATCTTTGTATCGATTGCTGTATGGTTCATTTGGGAAGGAATACATAACGACAGTGCTGATTCCGATAACAACGATGGTTTCGAACGAAAAAGTCTGTGGAAAACAGTTTGGCTAGGATTAGCCTTAGGGGTTGATTCATTTATCCTAGGTATTACCGGTGGAATAGCCGACTATCCACTGGTATTTACTGCTGTCATGGCCTTTGCAACTAGTTATGGGTTTATCTGGTTAGGTACTAGAGTCGGCAATAGACTTAAGGGCTGGCTAACGGACTACTCAGATTTTGCTGCGGGAGGAATTTTACTAGTGTTGGCTATTCTTGAATAAATTAATTAAAGGCCCAGCCATCATTGGCCTTTCTGAAGCAGACGGAGGCTATCAGTATGATGGTCTAGAAGTGAAGGGTAAGCTGGACTTAGCTGTAGTTGAGCGTAGAATGGAGGATAATGCCGTGAATCTGAGGATTGTTTGCAGAGCTACATGGGCACTTTGGCTACTGCTGCTTGTGACCATTAGTTTCATTAGTATCCCAGTTACAACAGCTGCGGAATTAGACTATGGGGTGATAGAACTGTATGAAGCGATGGAACAGCTGAAGCAGCGGATTACGGTCCTAGAGGCTAAAGTGCTAGAACTAGATACACAACTGAATCCCGTGGGTGAGAGTACTGTCGTAAAACCTTCTCTTGATACGCAAGTGAAGGGGGCGTGGTTTAGCTTAGCACCTGGGTGGGTTTATCGAAATCCGATCATGCGCGATGGTTTCTTGCCAACGCTAGTAGTTGACATAAGACGGCTTGGAGATAAGGTCGAAATGGTTATTTTTCAGGTTACTCTCTTTGATGATCAAGGTGATATTACTGGCACTGGTAGTGGCATTCTAATGAACGGAATTAGTACATATGAAGTAAAAACGGTTGAGTTTATACTTACAGGAGACTTGTCAAGTGTGACCTCTATTCGGCTTCAAGTTGATTCATCTAGAGTTTGATCAGCTGCTCTAAGGCAGTTAACGTATATTCAACTTCAGCGGCAGTATTGAAATAGCCTAAACTAAGTCGCAAGGTCCCTTGCGGATAGGTGCCTATCGTTCGGTGGGCTAGAGGAGCGCAGTGTAGTCCAGACCGGGTCATGATACCCCAGTGTTCATCTAGCAGGAAACTAAGCTCCCCTAGATCCCATTTATCTACAGTGATGGAAAGGGTAGAGGTTTGGTAATCCATGTTTGTGGGACCAACCACTGTAATATCTTGTATTTGAGTTAATCCGTCGCGTAAGTGCTTGGTTAACTCCTTGTTATGTGCACGGATAGCCTGGGGTGTTACATCTAGTATAAACGAAATCCCCGCCATTAATCCAGCTAAACCCATAGTGTTAGGGGTTCCGCCCTCAAACTTATCTGGCAGAAAATCAGGCTGGTATTCCTTATCAGACATACTGCCTGTTCCTCCTGTTATCAGCGGCTCCATAGCAGATACGGCTCGCTCACTAATTACAAATCCGCCAGTGCCTGTAGGACCAAGTAGCGACTTATGACCAGTAAAGGCCAGAATATCTGGTTGTAGAGTCGCAAAATCAAGCTCATAAACACCTGCCGTTTGCGCTGTATCCAACACTAAATATAGGTTATGAGCTCGCGCAATTGTGCTTAACTCGTGGATAGGCATGATAGTACCCGTTACATTTGATGCGTGGGTAATAATTAGCATTTTCGTGTTGGCTTTGATTTCCTGCTCTATCGCCCCTGGATCCAGCTGGCCTTGGGTGTCACAGTTCACATAGCTTACCTGGACTTGCTGGTATTTGACTAACTGCGATAGGGGACGGATAACCGCATTATGCTCCATCGAACTAGTGATAACGTGGTCGCCGGGTTTAAGTAGCCCTTTAATCCCATAGTTAAGTGCATGGGTAATATTGTGCGTGAAGATGACCTGCTCTGGTGAGGGGGCGTTAAATAGTCTAGCCGCTAAGTCTCGGGTCTCTAGCAGGATTCGGCCTGCTTGTAACGCTCCTTCATAGCCACCCCGTCCAGGAGAGCACCCACAATCCTCTAGATAACTGATGATGGCCTGCTGGACTGCGGCCGGTTTTGGCCGACTAGTTGCTGCGTTGTCTAAGTATACTTGGCGCATGGTTTTGCCACTCCTTTACGACGAAGTCAATTAATCTCTCTACACCAGGCGTAAAAACCTTATTGCGGCGATAGACAGCATAAAATTGGCGTGGTAGAGACAGGTCTTGGATGGTAAATACTTTGACATTATCACTGGTTGAGACACAAATGCTTGGGAGAATGGTGATGCCGATCCCCGCCATAGTATAGCGCTTGGCTCCTTCTAGTGTATCCACTTCTAACAGAATGGAAAGATCCTCTAATTGAAGTCCAATTTTTTGTAGGGCTTCAATGAAAACCTGTAAAGTCGCT
>SKHL01000229.1 GCA_007116995.1 Limnochordia bacterium | reverse complement strand
TGGTGGGGCTTCAAATCGGGGCAAGGAGCACCAACCTAACTGTCACCTTTAGGGTTGAAAACCAGGAATATGTTGATGCTATTATCAATAGTCGCCCTCGCCTTAGCCAGGAGTTGGCACAGATTGGATATACACTAACTGACTGCCAAACTAGAGTGGAACCGAACCAGACACGGTGGGGCTTTTTGGCTCCATTTCGAAAACTGGAGCGTCCTAAATCCATTGATATTCAGATTTAAAACTAATAATCATGTAAGAGTTGGTGAAAAAAATGAATCCAACGGATAAGAAGAAGTCAAAAGCCGTAGCTGTAGGCTATGATCCAAGGGATCAGGCTCCAAAGGTGTTAGCTGCGGGGCAAGGTGGACTAGCAGAAAAAATAAAAACCTTAGGATTAGAGAATCATATTCCTGTGTTACAGGATCAGGATCTAGTTGATCAGCTTATTGATCTAGAGGTTTCACAAGAGATCCCGGAGTCGTTGTATGAAGCAGTGGCCAAGATTCTTGCCTTTGTTTACTCGCTGGATAGATCCCCATCTCGTCACATAACACTAGACGACACTGCAAAACGATGAAACATCGTAAAAAAATATTTATTGGAGGTAACCTATGATTATTTCACAGATATCTCATATTGCCTTACGGGCTGCGGAAATCGAAACGCCAGTTTATTGAGCTGTTCCCGCGTGGTACAGACCCGTTACCAATTAGTAATAGGTTAATCGGTCCCATACATTTATGTTATGAAGTCGCTGATATAAAAGAGGCTAAAGAAGAATTACTGCCCATGGAGTGGAAATAGATAGTGACATTCGTCAAGGGAAACTCCTATAATAGCGCTTCCCGGGGGTTGTTAGACAAGTATAGGTTTAATGCATAGTATTTACCTGCTGTAGGATGTTGAACGGGGAGTGATTGTGCACGGATGAATAAATTACATGTATCTATTTTAGATGATAAAATGCCGAAACAGGACTATATGTGCGATTATGATTCGGTGGTCCATGATATTTGGCGTTCTAATTGTAAAGTAATCGTCTTAGATGACGATCCTACCGGTGTTCAAACTGTTCATAATGTGATGGTGTTAACGAACTGGGGCGTAGGATCGCTAATAGCTGCAATGCAAAGGGATGAACCAGTTTTCTATATCCTAACAAATTCTCGGAGTTTAACAGCGCAAGAAACTCGAGCGTTGCACACAGAAATTGTCCGGAATATTTTATCTGCTGCCAAAGCGAGCGGGGTGGAGTTTGAGATAATCAGTCGAGGAGACTCGACCTTGCGCGGTCATTACCCTTTAGAGACACAAGTGATTAAGGATGAACTAGAAAGCGGCTCGTCCGTGAAGATCGATGGAGAAATAATCTGTCCGTTTTTTAAAGAAGGCGGACGATATACCTTAAACGATGTTCACTATGTACTAGAACAGGATCAATTAGTTCCTGCAGCAGATACAGAGTTTGCCCAGGACGCTACATTCGGATATAGTCATAGTAATTTAAAACATTGGATTGAAGAGAAAACAAAGGGTGCCTATTTAGCTTCTAAGTGTATGTCGATCAGCTTAGAGATGCTGCGGCAAGGTGGAGCTAGCCAAGTGCGAGATGCATTACTGCAGGCTCAGGACTTCCAAAAAATCGTGGTCAATGCAGTGTCTTACGAAGATCTTCAGGTTTTTATCGAAGGGCTGTTATTATCGAAGGTTCAGGGTAAACGCTTTCTCTACCGTACTGCTGCATCCTTTGTCCGCGTGCGGGGAGGAATACGTGCTAGAAATCTGTTGCAAAAAACGGAGATGGTGATTGATCAGGGAGAAAACGGAGGTTTGATTATCGTCGGGTCTCATGTGAAGAAGACTACGCTTCAACTAAATGCGCTGATGGATAGTGAGGATGTACTTGCTCTTGAATTCAATGTAGAGGCCATTCAGGAAGATAGAGAGGAACAGGAGATCCACTCGCTTCAGAGCAAGTTAGAAGAGGCGATTGGTATGGGACAGACTGTTGTGGTATATACCAGTCGCAACCTAGTTAAAGTGACAGATCGCCAAGCAGAGAGTAATCTTTCCTTTTCTGTGCTCGTATCAAAAGCTCTAGTATCTCTCGTGCAACGGTTATCAGTTCGACCGAAATATATTGTTACAAAAGGTGGTATTACCTCTAGTGATATCGGTTTTAAGGGCTTAGGGGTAGCTCAGGCCTTAGTACTTGGCCAGATCCTACCCGGGATCCCAGTTTGGAGATTAGGACAGGAAGCGAAGTATCCAGGGTTACCCTTTATTATTTTTCCGGGTAATGTTGGCGATCAACAAGATCTAACCCAAGCAGTGAAAATACTTGATAATCAATGAGAGATGTTGATGTAAACCCTCCTACTAGACATGAAGGTTCAATCTAGCACGAGGGTTTTTTAAGCTGGGTTAATGGTTATTCGTTTTACTTTACATCTCATTCGGCTGGCACCACATCACCCACACCATTTAGGATATAGTTAGGCTGGTAGGGGAAGCGTCGTACTGTATCTCTAGAACTCACGCCACTAAGGACCAGGACTGTCTCGATCTCAGATTCAATCCCAGCAATAATGTCTGTATCCATTCTATCCCCGATAATGGCGGTATCTTCACTACTAGTGCCTAGTTTTTTTAAGGCATGGCGCATCATTAGTGGATTCGGTTTACCAATAAAATAAGCTAATTTCCTAGTCGCAAGCTCTATCGGTGCAATCAGGGCCTTTGTCGCAGGGACAATGCCTTTTTCCGATGGTCCAGTTAGATCTGGGTTTGTTCCAATCAATTTCGCACCTTGTAACACTAACCCAACTGCATGTTCAATTTTTTCATAGCTATATGAGCGAGTCTCTCCTACTACTACGTAGTCAGGATTAACATCATTCATAGAAAAACCAGCGTCATAAAGAGCCTTTGTTAGACCAGTCTCGCCAATTACATACACACTACCATTCGGGCATTGGCTTGCGAGAAAGGTTGCAGTGGCTAAGGCACTAGTATGAAAATGACTTTCGTCTACATCCAATCCTAATCGGTCAAGTTTTTGTTGCAACTCTCGAGGCGAGCGTTCACTACTATTTGTAAGGAAGACAAAGTCTTTCTTTTCTAGCTTGAGCCAGTTGACAAAGGCTAACGCTCCAGGCAGTAGTCGATTACCATGATAAATAACACCATCCATATCACAGATGAAACCTTGTTTGCACCGTAGTTTTTCCAATAGTTAAGTCCTCCTTTTAGTACTATTACCGTATCTGTTATAATTGCTGATATAAAG
>SKHL01000027.1 GCA_007116995.1 Limnochordia bacterium | reverse complement strand
TTCACACTTATAGCTGCGAGTTCGTACTTGAAAGAGAGAATAAGGACGTAATAACGGGCTACAGATATATTTACGAGGAGTGGTTTATATGAAGCAACATATCCATTTTATAGGAATTGGGGGCACGGGTATGGGTCCCTTAGCCAAGGTTTTTCTAGAGATGGGTTGGAGTGTGAGTGGCTCAGACCTTCAGCCGTCTGAGACTACGGAGTTTTTGACTGATCTTGGAGCCACAATCTCTTATGGACATAAAGCAAGTAATGTAAATGGGGCAACATCGGTGGCATATTCATCAGCGATCCCTATGCACAATCCAGAAATCATTGCAGCGAAAGAAGGTCAGATTGATCTCCATCATCGATCGGAATTGTGGGCCCAACTTCTAAATGAACGTCGGGGCGTGGCCGTAGGAGGAGCGCATGGAAAGACAACCATAACATCGATGATAGCTTGGATTATGGAAGAGTCAGGTTTAGATCCAGTCGTACTTATTGGAGCTCGATTTGCTCCCTTTGGTCCAGGGGCAAAATATGGTCAAGGGGAGTTCGCCGTAGCCGAAGCGGATGAGAGTGATCGTAGTTTTTTACGATACCACCCTGAGATCGCTGTTATAACGAGTATAGAAGCGGATCACCTAGAGAACTACCATGGAGCGTTTACTGAGTTAGTTGACGGATACCGTCAGTTTATTCAGAACCTAAAACCTAGTGGAACCTCAGTATTATGTACTGATGACAAAGAGTTACGCTCTATTGCTCAACAGGATACGGACGCTATTACCTATGGGTTTTCCTCAGAGGCTCAGTGGAAGGCTGTAAACATAGAATTGAAGGAAAATGGATCCCAATTTGATGTCTGGCATCACGATCAATATTTTCATCGGTTTACCTTGCGAGTACCTGGTCGTCACAACATTAGCAATGCTTTGGCTGCTATTGCCGTTTGTCATTGGGCTGGATTAGATTCCTCTCAGATTGATAAACCACTAGTAAGCTTTGCTGGAGCTCAACGTCGCTTTCAACTGCTTGGAGAGCAAGGTGATGTTCTAGTGGTCGATGATTATGCGCATCATCCAACTGAGATTGCTGCTACCCTCAAGGCCGCTAAGGAAGGTTGGCAACGCAGAGTAATAGTGATTTTCCAGCCACATCGATATTCCCGCACGAAACAGCTGTTTTCTCAGTTTTCCAAGGCGTTTGCCGATGCAGATCTAGTAATACTTACAGACATCTACTCACCACCACCAGAGAAGCCAATTAATAGTATTAGCGCTAAGAGACTAGCCGACAGTATCAGGGCGGAGGGAAAAGAGGTAAAGCTCATTGCAAAACAGGAAGACATTGCAGCTATCCTTAGGTCCATGGTAAAACCTGAGGACATGGTAATCACTATGGGTGCTGGTCCGATTTGGAAAGTGGCGTATCAATTGCTGGATAGCTTAAAGGATTAAATCAAATTCCATTCGTTACTGACCGGATCATAGATGATCCGGTTTATTTGTTCCACTGCACCTACTTGCATAATTCGGTAATCGAATTTCGGTAAATAAAGGAAAGCCCCTCTCAGTGGACGGACCTGAATTCTTGGTTTGGCTCTAGCCATTAGCTCAGAAATTCGTTTGTTTTGCTCTTCTGATTCAAGATTATCTTTAAAGTATTCCTCTAGTTGTTGTTTTTCTTCTGCCAATTTCTCCAAGGCTGTCTTGGCCCAGGCTGGGTTGGAATATTGGAATTCGCTGGTTAGTTCTTTTTGGATGCAATGATAGGCTTGCTTATAACTTAGCTTACGACGGTATATCTGCTCATCAGATGGGGCTCCTTCCTCCATCATATCACCAGGTATTTCATGTCCGACAACCTTACCACTAGCCAAATCGACAAGGGGTTTGAGGATTTCTTCCGTTTTCTCATAGGCTAGATACGTTACTCGTAGAGTAAACCAGAAGTATGGCCCGAATTTCAATTGGTGATCAAGAACATACCATCGAAAACCAGGCTGCTTAAGAGACAGCTTTTCCATGAGTTTACGACGAATTGCTGGTTCATAGAAAACATGGTGGGGTAAAGTGCCTGATGAGATTACCGCTTGCTTTTGGATGACTTTAATAATGGAATCTAATCGGTAGCTACCAGGGTTAATCAGTTCTGCACCATAATTTTCTGCTAACTTCTTGTCGAAAGTGAATTGAAACAGACCACCTTTGGCTCGAAATCCATCAAGCTCTTTCGCTAGCTCATCGTGTACTTGTACTTGATATATCCCTTTGCGGATTTCAATGGGTTTTAATTCACAGAGCTGAAAAAAGTCGAACACTAGATCTGGTATTACTGACATAATGTATCACCCTAAGATATTATTCCAATCTGATTTCCGAATGTCTGTGCGGCTTTTAATAATCTTCTCGCCTAGTTTTCCTAATTGGGCACGGATCTGCTCATCCTGATCATATTTTAGGAAAATATCCATCAAATGACCTTCAAAGGACTTATCCATCTTCAAGTGTAGCAGAATCGCGTCTAACTCGCCTAATACCATGGTAAACATATTTATCTTTTGATGCAGTAAATACATGATATGTTCTTCAATTGTATTTTTTGTGACAAGATTATAGATGTGCACATCCCGAGTTTGCCCGAGACGATGGATACGCCCGATGCGCTGTTCTAAACGCATAGGGTTCCAGGGAAGATCATAGTTGACAATTTGGTTACAAAACTGGAAGTTCAATCCTTCGCCACCCGATTCCGTACTAACAAGTATTTGGCCATCTCGTTGGAACATGTATTTAACCCACTCCTTACGTCCGCGCGAGAGTGAACCATCAAAGGCTAAGGTTCGATGTCCTGCCTGTTCTAAGCGGTAACGGATATATTCTTGACTGGCCCGATACTCAGTAAACACAATCATTTTGTCATTAATCTTGGTAACTAAGTCCTCTAATATATCACACTTACTATTCACTTTTACTTTAACTGCTTCTTCCATTAGATTAACAATCGTAGAGTCTTGCCCTAAATCATAGTTCTGATACATTTTTTTCAATGTAATACCCGCCGCGTAGAAACTACTGCATACCTCCCGTTGCAATGTTATTAGTGGCAGGGCATTGCTTTGAAAGGGGGTCAGCCGGCTCGCCGCTTTGATCACAGCAGATAATTTGTTGTAGAGCGTTCGTTCCTGGGAAGATAACTCCACAATAATTGGGTAGACGTGCCTAGCTGTAAATTGAACCGTTCCTTCTCCACGGCGATTACGGATCAATACCCCGTTTAATAGTTGCTTTAATTCGTCAGGGTTCTTTGGAGTTCT
>SKHL01000004.1 GCA_007116995.1 Limnochordia bacterium | reverse complement strand
TTTTGCATATTGACGGTACCTCTGGGAATAATATTTATAGATTGTAAATTAAGGAGGAATAGTATGCCAGCAGGTATGATACTATTGTTACTTGTCGCTGCGCTTGTTTATTTTGGAGTTGTTCAACGGATATTGGACAGGATGCGATTAACAGATACCCAAGCTCTGTTGTTTATTGGGTTGATGATTGCCGGTAGCTTTGTCAATATTCCGTTACTTCAGGGCAGAACTGAAATTAGCATCAATGTTGGAGGCGCTTTAGTTCCCCTGGCATTAGCCATCTACTTACTAACAAAGGCTGATACCACTAGGGAATGGGTACGGGCGATAATTGCTGCGGTTGTAACAGCAGGAGTAGTGTTTGGTATTAGTCAAATAACAGATTTCGAACCACCGAGACGGGACATAATCGATCCAGTCTGGCTTTTTGGTATAGTGGCCGGTATTGTCGGCTATTTAGCAGGACGTTCGCGACGGGCATCGTTTATCGCAGGAACTCTAGGGATTATAATCACCGACATAGTACACATGGTTCGGGCCTTTACGGTAAATCTTCCGACCACAGTAGCCATTGGAGGAGCCGGTATATTTGATACAGTGGTACTAGCTGGAATCATCGCAGTTTCTCTAGCAGAGATTGTAGGTGAAACGCGAGAGCGTATCCAGGGAGGGCCTGCTTACCATGAGGGTGAAGATGCTCTAAAGAGTAGAGAATTTCTGGGAGAGAATACAGGCGAAAAGTCCTCTGATGATCATGGAGAAAAACTGACAGGAGAAAATACGGGTCCTGCAGACGGACAACTCTCAGATAAAGAACGGGACCAACTGAATGACGAAAATCCTGGAGGAAAGGAGGAGAAGGGATGAAGCAATTAGCGCTATTAACTATACTCGTATTGATAGTATCTTCTCCCATATTAGCTAGTCCCTGGTTAGAGCTGGATCTGACTGAGCGAGATGATGGTGGATACTTCACGTTGACGACTGATTTAGGTGATGTTATCACAAAAACAGCTCGTGTACTAGATCAAGGGGATTCTTATATAGATCGAAACAATAATCGGTATGAAGTTGTTAGATTTGATGGGGATACGGTTAAGGTAGAACTAAAGGAAGTTATTACGCTACCGGATGTATCAGACATTATTCCCACAGTTGTGCAATCCTCGTTTCTTCAACGGATATCTGGTTTAGCGGGAACGAGAGGGGGTACCCAGGATAATAACTGGGGCGTTATTGGGATATATCAGACACACAATGCAGAGTCGTATGTACCCACTTCTGGCGTAGAATCGAAGGATGATGGAGATATTATCCAGGTCGGGAAGTCATTGGCTAACGCCTTAGAAGAACAAGGATTTGAGGTCATACATTCACTCAACAGTCACCTCCCTCATGATGGCGGAGCATACAGTCGATCGCGGCGCACAGTGATGGAGATAATGCAAAAACAACCGGTTACCCTTATCGATGTGCACCGAGACGCCACACCGCCGGAAGTATATGAAACTCAGGTAGAAGGCCAAGATGTAACTCGTGTACGAATTGTAGTTGGACGCCAAAATCAAAATCGAGATGCAACACTAGAATATGCAAAGCGCCTTAAAGCTGTAGCTGATGAGCAATTTCCTGATTTGATTGAGGGTATCTTTGATGCTCGTGGTAACTATAACCAGGATGTGGCACCCCGAGCTATTCTGTTAGAATTTGGTGCCCACACAAATCCATTAGACCATGCCGAAAAAGCAGCTGAATTATTTGCAAAGGTGATACCGGCAGCAGCAGGTATTAGTAGTCCTGCAGCTGCTCGTTCCGAAGATCAAACGGTCGGGGCCGCAGCAAGACGCTCGATAATTTGGGTTTTGGCCATTGTGGCGTTGCTAGCGGTAGGATTCGTGGTGTTAAATAAAATGGATGTGGGATCATTAAGGACATTCCTCCAGCGGGAGTTTGCAGGCAAGAATTCTGATGATGATCAAAACGAAGAATAAGTGTATCGAGGCAGGCGAACTTCGCTCCCTTGTGAAAGGATGGTTGGTATGGAGTACTTACCAACAATACTCTTGGCTACAAGTGGTGGTCTACTGGCACGATGGTATATGTTGCGCAGAGACTATCGACAGTATCCTAGTTACCCTCAAGGATGGGCCATACATCTATTTATTGGGTTCATTGGGGCATTACTCGGAGCAATAATCGTGCCCTCATTTATCGAACAGGAATTTGCTGCTGTATCCTTTGTGTTATTAGCAGCCTCACAGTTTCGAGAAGTACGTAATGTAGAGCGTAGTACTCTAGAGAATATGGAGGCACTAGAATTAGTGCCTCGAGGTGGAGCCTATATAGAAGGAATCGCTCGGGTCTTTGAGGCCCGCAACTACTTAGCTATCTGGACAGCCTTAGTGATTGCTATTTTATCTGAATTACTTGCATACAACCTAGGGTTCCGAATTGTTGGATCAATAGCGGTAGGGATGGGTACTGCTGCGATGCTAAATCGCTGGATGCGTGGAGATAGTATTGGTAATATTGGTCAGGTGGAGTTGGTCACTGTGGATTTCGATGGTCCTCTGCTAGTAGTTGGTGGTGTTGTTATGATGAACGTGGGGTTGCCTTCAGTAAGAGAAGTTTATCTTGAACGAGCCCTTGGAGCTCAGATTATGCCAAAGGATCCAAATGCCAAAGCCACGCTTGCTAATATAGGACAGATGCAAGCGATCGCGCATGATGTATCCTCTATGGTAGGTGTTTATATGGATGTGGGAGAACAGGAGTTTACTCCATTAGTTCGTCGTGATCCTGATTCTGGAAAGTTAGTGTTAGTCATGGTTCCTGCTCATCATAATCGAGATGCATTTTTAGAGGCCATTTCTAGTGTGCCAGTCCTGGAGGGGGCCATCCGCAAACCCTTGCTTTCTACAGCTGGCAAAATGGTAGAATAGGAGTTGTCAGAAATGAAAGTAATGGCAGCGCAACAAATACTAGCCGTAGTAACGATGCATAAAGATCAGGTGGCCGGCCAGGCGCCCATATTTTTTGTGGATAATCAGGTGGAGCTAGAGAAGATAGCTTTGTACTTAGCGCGCATATTAATGGCAGCTGTTCATGACCTTGATAACGAGACATATATCTTAGTAAAACACTAAACGAGGTGGATGTATGATCATTGTCTATTGCTGTTATGGAGGAGCTCACTCTTCTCCCATCGCAGCAGCTATACATTTAGGGAAATTGAAGGAAGAAACAACTCCTAGTACAGACGAAATCTGGAATGTGCACTATTATGATAAGGTGACCTCAAATGATAGAG
>SKHL01000124.1 GCA_007116995.1 Limnochordia bacterium | reverse complement strand
TTACTTGTTGAATATGAAGGAATCAGATACAGCCATCACTTTGTTCGTAGAGTCTAAAACCACCGGGGTAACCTGCTCCCAATGCGGTAATTTAGCGACAGTAATTTATGATCACAGAAAACCACGTAGAGTAGGGGTTGAAACTATACGTGGTAAAGCGGTATATATTATTGTACGGCCTAAACGTTTCCGCTGTACATGTGGCTCAGTTACTCAAGAGGTACTACCCAGTATAGCACCTTACGCTCATCAAGTAGATGAATTTGCTCAGAAACTCCGTGATCGTTCTCTACGTCATCCTATGAGTGAAGTAGCGTCAGAAGAAAACGTTCCGTATTCAACGATGCGAGCTCGACAAGCTGAAGCGATTGATACAATGGACTACCCTGATATTGACTGCACGAATATTAAGCGTATTGGCATTGATGACTTTTCGACTAAGAAGCGACACCAATACGATCTAACAATAACAGACCTTGATAGGAAAGAGGCAATTGCTATACTACCAAACCGAACGAAGCTTGAGCTTAAGTGCTTTTTAGCCCAACTTAAAGAAGTTATAACAATTGAAGCCTTTGCAATAGATATGTGGGCAGCTTATGCAACGGCTGTCAAGGAAATCTTTCCGAATGCTAAACCCGTTGTAGATCGGTTTCACGTGGTTAAGTATGCTATCGACGCTCTATGCAAGGTAAGACGAGAGCTGCAAAAGACCCTTGAAAACAAGGATGAAAGAACACAAGTCTGGAAGATCCGCAATGTGCTCTGTGCTAATCGCCAAGACCTTGATGACGAAACACGTCAGGAACTGGACAAAACACTAGAAGTGTATCCTAAATTAAAGGCAGCCTATTGGTTGAAAGAGCGATTTCGCCAATGGTATGAATATGCCGGAACTCGAGCCGAGGAAGGGTTTTGTAAATGGGTAAACCAAGTTAAAAAACTAGGGCACCAAGCATTTCTCGATGTTGTTGAAACCATCAAACGTTGGAAGGAAGGTATTTTTAATTACTTCCTGATCGGAATAACAAACGGACCAACAAAAGGTATCAATAACAAAATAAAAGCAATCAAACGAGCTTGCTATGGAAGGCTTAGTTTCCGCACCCTACGTGCGCGCATATTATTCAGTTTCCGAGATCCGGTTAGGGTAAATTAGCCTTATCCATCAAAAACCGCGATGAGCCTTCTACTTTAACTACAAACCAAAATCACAACAAACAAAATGTTAATTTTTTTCATGGTGCCCTCCTTATTTCCTAAAAACAAATATACTTCCAATATCAACTACATCCCTTCGCCAGAATACCCCTCGATTCAGTATCACTGCAAGTTTCCCGGAACTCAAACTATTCTTGGACTTACCCAATCCATGGTTGATTGGCGTGCTAGCTCTAGCTAGATCTGTAGAAATAACCTACTATCGAAAACATGAGCCTAAGGTGATCGGGCTCAATCTAGGTAACCACTAATCTAATAGTTCTAGAAATTAACTAACATACCTTGCTCTAACGGGAAATGATTTTTCGTTTCTAGGATCCTGTAGTGCCAGGTATTCTAGATTATGCAATTTATTTACTATTCTATCGGTAGAATTTTAAAGGTTGGTGCCTTACTCTGTTTTTTATGATACAATGAATTGGGCGATTTCGCCCATTAGTCTATAAAAAGGATGCGATGATACTTCATGAATCAAACAGAGAACACCAAAGCTGATGCAACAGTAGAGTTGCCGGAAGAAAACACAGTAGCCATTGGTATGGATAATAGGGAAAACGAGGAAAACATTACACGCCTCCAACATAGTGGTAAAGAACTGATTCTAATCGGTACAGCCCATGTTTCCAAACGCAGTGCAGAGCAGGTGAAGGAGGTTATTAAGCACGAACAACCTGATGCTGTCTGTGTGGAGCTAGACCAACAACGCTACCAAGCCATTATGGCTGGTCAAAAGTGGAAAGAAACGGATATTTTCAAAATCATCAAAGATAAAAAAGCCACACTGCTGTTAATCAATCTGATTATCTCTTCCTTTCAACGACGCATAGCCAAGCAGTTTGGGGTAACACCAGGTCAGGAGATGATTCAAGGAATTACATCAGCTCGAGAGATCAAGGCGAAGCTTGTCTTGGCCGATCGTGATATTCAAGTGACTTTTCAGCGAGTTTGGCACGGCATGGGCTTTATAGGCAAGTTACAGCTAATAGCACAGATTTTTATGAGTCTATTTGCTGGTGGAGATATATCCGAGGAAGAAATTGAACGGATTAAATCAAAGGACATGCTCGCTGCCCTGCTTGACGAATTTACAGAGTCCTTTCCGCAGTTGAAAATCCCACTGATTGACGAGCGAGATCAGTATTTATCACAAAAGATTAAAGATGCACCTGGAGAAAGAGTAGTTGCTGTTTTAGGTGCAGCCCATGTACCTGGAATCATCAAGCAGATTCATAATGATCATGATCTGGCAGCCCTTTCTCAGATACCAGTCAAATCCCGTTGGCCTCGTATGATTCCTTGGTTAATTCCTGCGATTATTGTACTAGTAATAGGCTATACCTTTTTCATAAGTCAAGATCTCGGTATCCGACAATCTATTAGTTGGATTTTATGGAATGGCAGTTTCTCGGCTATTGGTGCTGTCTTAGCCTGGGGTCATCCGCTAACCATCCTTGCTGCATTCTTAGCCGCACCAATAAGCTCGATGAATCCCTTGCTCGCAGCAGGCTGGGTGGCAGGGGTAGTCGAAGCTGTAATACGCCGCCCTAAGGTTGTGCATTTTGAAACCTTATCAGACGATATCACTAGTCTCAAAGGGTTTTGGCGCAATAAAGTAACTCGCGTATTACTAGTGGTTGTTCTAACTAATATGGGTAGTACCGTGGGTACCTTTATCGGAGGAGCCGATGTCATTCGTCTATTTTTGGAAGCGCTAGGAGCTTAAGTAAAACAGAAAGTTTTATTGGTGTTTGAGCTTCATACCCTCGGGCATATATAGGCTCATCAAGTACTCTTCACGAGCCAATTTAGAGGTACCCCGTCTATACTAATGCAGTTCTGAGGACTACACTTCTAGGAAACTAAATGGAGCAACCCTCAGTCTGGTGGCAAGTTCAGCATCCCAAAATAGTTAGTATTTTAGAGCAGGAAGGCCATTGTATATAGCTAGCGCTACAGAAGACTTGTCGCCCGATCTGTGTAGCGAATTTTGGCCATGAAGTTACGACCTATGACTGCGAGCAGGATATTAATTTTGCTAATTCCCAGCTAAGAATAAACTCCTAATTAAATTAAGCAAAAACAAATGACCCAGTAAAGGTTGGA
>SKHL01000221.1 GCA_007116995.1 Limnochordia bacterium | reverse complement strand
TTAATGTCTCACATTACTGACCTAAGTACTCATCGAGTGCTGCCTGAAGAGCTGGTTGAAGTTCAGCCATAGCCGTTGCCGGATAGACCAATCCATCACGTATATCTCGAAAAGCTTGTTCTGCTCCAGGCTGGTTTACAAAGAAATCCCGGAAGAACGGCATTGCATTCATGTTATTGTACATTCTTCTAAAGGTTTCATAGGACTCTCTATCTGCTATAAAACCATCTCTAGCAAGCAGGTCTAGGCCACGTTCTACGAAATCGTCCATAGGGAAGTCCATGTACTCCTCCGTCGAGCGCCACAGAGCACTTGCCAGCTCCACTAACGCCTCTGGGTTCTTTGCGCCCAACGCCAAGGACCCTACGTAGAACATGTGCGTAACTGCTACATAGTCTTCAGCATTAGGTCCTTTTGGGTAGAACACCCAACCCCAATCCTGTACCGCTTCATTATCTCGTGTCAACATCAAACCGGTCATATCTGAGACCATCATGGCCATGTTACCACCTGCAAATGTTCCACGCCCAACAGGTCCAGTCGCATTATGTATCATCTTGAGATCCTGCCAGAGCTGGAGGGCATCAAGAAACGCTGGGTCTGTAACGTTCACCGTGGCTCTGCCATCCTCATCAATGCGAACCCAAGTGGCGTCATTGGATACCATTGTGGCCGCTAGTTGGTGCCAGTGTATGCCTCTTGACATCCCGCCAACACCCCACAGATCGATCTCACCGTCACCAGTTGTGTCTCGTTGAGCTTGACTGGCAATGTCAATGAGAGCCTCGTAAGTCCAATCACCAGACTCTTGAAGTTCATAGAGATTTGGTAGATCTAACTCTTCGAAGATTTGTTTGTTCCAAACCACTCCTTGGGGGTTATTGAATAAAACACCATCCCGCTGCGGATTATCGTTGGAGGAAAAAGCATAGGGTGTGCCTACCAACTCGTAGAAATCCTTGTTCCGATAGACCGAAGGTATACGCTGGTAGTACTCATCATCGATGATCCCATAGAGAGGTTCGATCATACCTTGGGCTGCTAACATCTTTGTAAAGCCAAGCCGGGTCCAGAAGATATCCCCTGGAGGATCGCCAGCAATCATACCCGCCACAACTTCTGGTATAAACTGACCCCGAAAGGTACTATTAAACTCAATCTTCACATTGAACATTTCCTCAACCTCTTGTAACCAGACTAGATTTGGACCTTCTGCAAAATACTCTGCCATGGGTGGAATATCGTGGTCAACCACGGTAAAGAAAGTCACCGTTTCACCATTAAAATCATGACGGGCAGCAAGACCGATTTGTACCATACCAAATACCAAGCAGACTGCAAGCAACGCACCGACAACCATTTTACTGTTCCCTGTCATTTGATATTTCATAATATAAATTCCTCCTAATAATCTGAATTTGCTTTCTACACTTACAGCGCAGAAGCTCATTTTAAGCTACTCCGTCCAAATAACGTTGTTACACCTCCTTAACTTATGTTGACGATATATTAATTATACCAGTATACATTAAATAAGTCAATATGTGATAGTTATAGTCAGGACTTCCTTAAATGAAATTTTTCAAGTCTGACGAAGAGGCGCAACCTCAGAAATCCGCGCTATTTCTGCTCTAGGAGGGGATATTAGGGCATAGGACCCCCTTTCCCCCAAACAGAAGGTTTGTGGCAGACAGTTATTTATTCTACCATAGAGCAACAGAGCACAAGCTTAGCTTAAGTGATTGCCTGGCAATCATCAGGTCCATTACCTTGCGATTATGACGTATCTCTACAAGACCATGTTGGATTGATGCTCAAAAAGAGCATCGGCATCCTTAATTATCTCATAATTTTCCTGTTTTACACGGACAACCACGTCCTTATATTGGCTAAGTACCTCATTTATAAAAGGTGCCTTGGCGTATAAGGCATCGACCGTGATAATGTCACAATAGCGCCAATGCCTTTGATAGAGATCCTTTAAAACCTCGATTGCAACAGTGGTTTCGCCCTTCCCGGCTGGAATCCGTTGTAGAGTCAAAAGAGGTTTAGGACCCGATCCACCTACATAGCTTACGGCCAAAGCATGTTCTAGATAGATTGGCTTCTTAATTGTCTCTCCATGAACTCTACAGCGGCAAGGGGCGTAAGATACCGAGATTAAATTGGCTGTGGGTGTTCAGCGGACAATAGGTGATGGTTTTTACTGTCGAGCCTGAGTAACGTCTGGCGACTTCAAAAATGATATAACCAGCGGTTATTAAGCAGAAAAGAACTAAATCGCTAAGTGGTGGAAAGAGATCGCGGTGTTAGTGCTCGTGTTTTGAGTATTAACGCTTTTCTGGAGCCATTCAAAGTATCTGTTTGATCCCGCCAGATAGCCATAGTTGGGAACCTTTTTTCTTAACTCATCCTTAGAGATGATTGACTGACTTTAGGATATAGGTTAAAATAAGCCCATATTAGAATTCATGGGAGCGTATTATTAGGAACAAAGGGTTGTAAAAGTATGGATATTACTATCAACATATTCGCACCTATCATTGGAATGGGGGTAGTGGCGCTGTACCGGGCACGATATCATTGGAGTCGACTGATACCAAGATGATCTATGGTCCTTGGCAAGCGCAAGGAATCAGTGAAGGAACTGCAGAAGGTAACTTTCGATACTGGTATGTTGAGCCACTGGAAACGATACCAGCAGGTGAGTATAAGGTTGTTGATAGTGATCCGGCGACCTGGAGCCACAACAGCACGTCGGGCTCTAGAGGTTTCACATTGATAGCCGGTGAGTTGGTAATTATGCGGTAGGTTCACAGTAAAGAATACAAAGAAGGAGGGTCTAGATATATGAAGAAACGCGTTAAAATAGTTTTAATATCTATCATAGCACTCGTTGTTTTGTTAATAAGTGCGTTTTTTATCTATGTATCTGATTATTACAAGGCAGATGATGTGGCGATTGCGGTTATGCAAAGCGAGGCCGTAATCCGCGTTCAAGACAACATTATAGTGCTATCACCTACCACGCCCAGCGACACGGCACTGATTTTTTATCCAGGGGCTAAGGTGGAATACTTAGCTTATTTGCCGATTTTGGAAAAGATCAAACAAAGCTGCGGTATTACATGCATACTTGTTAAGATGCCTTTTAATATGGCTATTTTCGATACGAATGCCGCTAATAAGATTATAGATCAGTTTCCTGATATTAAAAACTGGTATATAGGCGGCCACTCCATGGGCGGTGCGATGGCTAGCGACTATGCGTCAAAGCATCAAGGTAGGGTAAAAGGATTGGTTTTGCTGGGGGCCTATCTTTATGGCAAT
>SKHL01000250.1 GCA_007116995.1 Limnochordia bacterium | reverse complement strand
CTTCCGTCTGTTATCTAGTGCTATCTTAGGAGCCCTTGTTTTGAGTATGTTCCTTAGTGCTGTTGTCTATTTTGGTGCTGGGGGATTTCAAGTTGAAGGCTTTTCCCTTCGTCTATCCCGACGGGCTAAAGTTCATCTATCGGTCTTAGCCGGACTGTTTGTACTCATTCGATCTCTGGCCTATCAATTAGATGTCTATGAACTAGTTTATTCACCCACAGGGGTAGTTTTTGGGGCTGGATACACCGACGTGAATATACGGATGATTGTATTTCGCATATTGATGATTCTAGGTCTCTTAGTTAGTTTTATCCTTCTAGCTCAACTGCATTCCTACCGGAAGCTCCTGCTCGGTAGTGTAGGACTTTGGCTGTTCACTAGTGTGGTTTTAGGAGGCATAGCACCTGCCCTAGTTCAGCAATGGATAGTGGAGCCAAACGAATTTAATCGTGAACTACCTTTTTTAGAAAAGCATATAAGCATGACAAGGCAGGCCTATGGTTTGGAAAATTTCATTGAGCAAGATTATTCTGGTGATGCCCAGCTAACATGGGATGAAATCGAGGCACATCAATCCACAATTGATAACATTAGACTGTGGGACCCCCGCCCTTTGTTGCAGACTTATAGTCAATTACAGGAAATGCGTCTCTATTATCGGTTTGGTGATGCAGATGTGGGTCGTTATTGGATTAATGGTGAGTATCGGCAAGTAATGCTATCTGCCCGGGAGTTAGCGATTGGTCAGATTCAAAATCGTACCTGGATCAACGAGCACCTGCAATATACCCATGGATATGGCGTGGTCATGAGTCCGGTTAATGAGATAACCAGCCAAAGACTACCACAGTTTTGGATTTCTGATATACCACCCCGCAGTACGGTGGATTTAAACGTGACTGAACCAAGGATTTACTTTGGAGAGCGGACAGAGCAGTATGTGATCGTTAATACAAAAACGGAAGAATTTGATTACCCCATGGGCGATCAAAATGCATTTACTACCTATGAGGGAACTGGTGGTGTAGTTATGTCATCGCCCCTTCATCGCCTGGCCCTAGCCCTTCGGTTTGGGACTATGCGAATATTATTGTCTACAGATATTACATCGGAGAGTCGTGTGTTATTTGATCGTAATATCATGGAGCGGGTACGCAAATTAGTTCCTTTTATCCGATATGATAATGATCCTTATCTAGTTATATCAGACGATGGGCGTCTGATGTGGATAATCGATGGATACACGATGTCAGGTCGGTTCCCGTATGCCGCTCCTGCTAGTGGTTGGGGTAACTATGTGCGCAACTCGGTTAAGGTTGTTGTTGATGCATATAATGGAAGTGTTGATTTCTATCAAATGGAGCCTGACCCACTTTTGGAGACGTATGCCTTGATTTTTCCAGGGTGGATTAGACCGGGAGAAGAAATGCCCCAAGATTTGCGGGCTCATATCCGCTATCCTGAAGATCTTCTTGCTCTTCAAGCTAGAGTTTTGGGAACCTATCATATGACGGACTTACGCGTTTTCTATAATAGAGAGGACGTATGGACTCTGGCTAACGAGGTATATGCAGGGCGAGAACAAGAAGTTCAACCGTATTATGTCGTCATGGAGCTACCTGGAGAAGAGGAACCGGAAATGATTCTCATGGTACCATTTACGCCATTAAGACGGAATAATATGGTGGCTTGGATGGCAGCTCGTAATGATGGGGAGAACTATGGAGAGGTAATTGTATACCGTTTCTCTAAAGATGCTTTAACGTTGGGCCCAGCACAAATTGAGGCAAGGATTGATCAGGATTCGGCTATTTCTCAACTGCTTAGCCTATGGGGGCAGCGAGGGAGTGAAGTGATTCGTGGTAATTTGTTAGTGCTACCAATCGCTGAGGGGCTTCTCTATGTTGAACCTTTGTTTTTACAGAGTGAACAAAGTAGTATGCCCCAACTACAACGGGTAATCGTGGCTCATGGTGATGATCTGGTCATGGAAGAGTCTTTGGAACTTGCTCTTCAACGTCTGTTTGGCTTCCGTGAAGCACTAGAGGCACCAGAGTTTATTGATGACGATCGAGGAATGGTTGAGCTACCTGAAATAGGTGATCCCCGTTTAATTGAAGAAGCTCTCATACGCTATAGAGAAGCCCAAGAAGCTCTGAGTGGTGGGGATTTCGCAGCGTTTGGTCAAGCTTGGGATGAGCTAGAAGAAATACTAAATGAATTAATCAGGGAATAATTGGTACTTCCTTCCGCATATATTTTGTGCGGAAGGAGGTTTATAAATTGCCAAGAATACGAAAGCAAGAGAAGAATGGTCCTGGGTTACTTTTTATCCTTATTACTTTGGTGGTAGTGGCAATAGTAGGTGCTAGATACTTTGGGTTTGCACCGGAAGAATTGGATAAAGGGAGTTCACCTCCGGGGCCTGGCACAGAACAGGCTGATGAGGGGCCAGGGACACCCCCGGGTGAGATCACACCAAGTGTCTTGGTCTTTCATAGTCACGCTACCGAAAACTATTCACCTAACGACAGTCATAGGCGGGGTGGCGATTCTGGAGATGTGGTAGAGGTAGGGCTTACCTTTGTCAAAGGGTTACAAGATAGAGGGGTAATGGTCGTTCATGACTTAACAGTACATGACAAACCTCGCTATAGTGACGCTTTTATTAACTCAGCTCATATGGTTGAGACTGCTTTGGCAGAGAATCCAGAGATCAAGTTTGTATTAGATATTCATCGTGATGGGTTGCAGGATAAACCAGAGGGATTTACCACGGTTAAGGTAAATGGGCTAGATGCTGCCAAAATCTTGTTTGTTATTGGTGATCAGGATAATACAAGAGCGGAAGAAAATTTAGCTTTCGCCCAGCGCATTAGTGATGCTCTAGAGGCTAAATATCCTGGAGTGAGCCGTGGTGTGCGTGTCTTTCAGTCGAACTATAGCGGGCAGTTACATCCAAATAGTGTGATGGTAGTAATTGGAGACTGGCAAGGCAATACCCTCGAACAGGCGAAAGTGAGTGCTCAATTATTAGCAGAAGTAATAGCAACCCTTGGGAAATAGCGGTGTCAGGTGGGCCAGTGGCCTGCCTGAATTATTTTACCCAGTGTTTGGCGTACTCATAAACAAGTACTATTTACGGGAATAGTAGGAAGTAGGATGCGGACTCAAAGAGGCTCATAGCAGCTTCAGGATCAGTAAACCGACCTTTGCCTTTCTCTATTAGGACACCTATAGGATCGTCTAATGAGGCATACACTACCTGATTTGGTGACATTTATTCAAGGACGGTCATGGAAGTTGCTCCTAATTTATTGGAGAATGGGCAGCT
>SKHL01000037.1 GCA_007116995.1 Limnochordia bacterium | reverse complement strand
GAACTTACTAAGAAAGTTGAGGGTAGGCTGTTGAAAGAAATAGATCTAATGATTGCTTTATTGTTACGGTTTCCCCAAATTGGAACCATGCACTACATTCCGAAGACCATGACTGTAGAGATTGTGTTTTTACTAGAAGAGCTTACCGCTCAAGAGTTTGAACACTTTCATGAGCTATGTAACGACCATTTTGATGTTTACCAGAGACTAACAAAACGGCAATTTTCCATTTTTAACATGGAGCTTGCCAAAACAGATTGGCTTAGTGCGATTACCTTTACTCGTGATCTCGATAGCTTAACCTACGGCGAACTTGGTATTTTGATGGAACTGGTAATCCGGGATCTGGGGAAGAAAATAATTATTGAGGATGGCGAATACCTGACAGATGATTTCTTCTGTACTACAGACCTAACAGAACTGATCAATGCTGCGAAAACAGATTCCAGCCAAGATACACTGGTGGGTTTTCGTACAAAGGGTCGTGTGATGGTTTTTCGAGATAATGGCGATGATCATGATATACATGTAGTCAAATAGTTAGGAGGATGAATTTGCGTATTCTAATGCTTGGCGATATCGTGGGGCGACCTGGTAGAGAAATAGTCAAGGAAATTTTACCTCAGATAGATATCCAGTACAATCCGGACTTAGTCATTGCAAATGGTGAAAATGCTGCTGGCGGTTTTGGGTTATCTAGGGCTGTGGCTCACGAACTATTTAATATTGGAATTGGTGTACTTACGAGTGGTAATCATATATGGGATCAAAAGGAAATCTATGACTACTTAGATGATGAACCTCGAGTTCTAAGACCGGCTAATTATCCTCCGGGTGTCCCTGGGAACTCTGTATATTATGCAAAAGTGGGTAGCGAGACAGTGGCCGTAGTTAATTTAATCGGGCGCGTGTTTATGGGTGACTATGATTGTCCTTTTCGTTCTATGGATACTATACTTAGTCAAGTGCGTGAGCAGACAAACCATATCATCGTGGATTTTCACGCGGAGGCTACTTCAGAGAAGCTGGCGTTTGCTTGGTATGTGACGAGTAAGGTGAGTGCAGTAGTAGGAACCCACACTCATGTTCCTACTTCGGATCAACGGATACTACCTGGTAAAACGGCATATACAACCGATCTAGGTATGTGTGGTCCATTGGATGGTATTTTAGGTGTTGAACGAGAAACGGTTATCAAGAAATTTATCTATCAACTCCCGAGTCGATTTTCTGTAGCGAAAGGTGCTACTCAAATGTGTGGAGTATTAATTGATTTGGACCGAAGTGGGAAGGCACAGAAAATTTCCCGAATTTATTATGAGAAAAATATTGTGTAAAAAAAGGAATTTTAGCGACTGCGACTAATATATATAGAAATAGTAGTAGTAAAAGAACTAACAGTAATGCTAAAGGGAGGTCACTAAACATTGGAAGTATTAAAAGTTTCTGCAAAATCTAGTCCAAATTCAGTCGCAGGTGCATTAGCAGGAGTATTACGTGAACGTGGTAGAGCTGAGATTCAAGCGATCGGAGCAGGCGCTTTGAATCAATCAGTCAAAGCAGTGGCTATTGCAAGAGGGTTTGTGGCCCCGAGCGGAGTCGATCTAATTTGCATACCAGCATTTACCGATATTATGATTGATGGAGAAGAACGAACCGCAATCAAGCTAATTGTAGAACCAAGGTAAGATTGTTAGTCTGTTTGGCTCTGTCAAACAGGCTTTTTTCATGACATTTTTTATCTTTGAGTCATTGCGAAGGGATATATGTTGTTCGTATAACAGAAAACGAGGTGATAACACTGTATATCTTTGATGCACATATCGATACATTACTGCGTTTTATAGAGGAGGGTTTGGAGGGACAAGGCCTACGCATGCTTACTGGAGGTCATGTGAGCCTGGAGAAAATACAAGCTGCGGGGATCGGAGGACAGATTTTCGCTGTATTTGTCCCGCCTAGATATAGACAAGGGTTAGCTTTACATAAGGCACTGCAGATGGTCGAGATTTTCTGGAAAAATATGGAGACGTTACCAGATCACTTTGGTGTGATTCAATCTAGTGAGGATGTGCTAACCTGGGCTAACCAGGGTAAAGTCGGTGCTCTGCTGTCCTTAGAAGGCGGTGAACCTCTACAAGGGGAGATATCACACCTCCATCTTTTTTATCGTCTTGGAGTGCGAGCCATTACGCTAACCTGGAATCATCGGAATGAACTGGCTGATGGGGTAGGCGAAAGAGATACAGCTTACGGATTAAGCAGATTTGGTTGCCTTGTAGTTGAAGAGATGAATCGACTCGGGATGATTATCGATGTATCTCACTTGTCAGAGACTGGGTTTTGGGATGTAATCAAGCTCAGTAAGGATCCGATTATGGCTTCTCATTCTAATGCTCGGGTATTGAGGGACCATCCTCGTAATCTTTGGGACAATCAGATCAAAGCAATTGCAGATACTGGTGGTGTAATTGGGGTCAATTTCTGTCCCGCCTTCGTAACCGATACAGATAAACAAAAAGCGACTATTGATCATCTAGTTGAGCATATCTGCTATTTGGTTGAGGTAGGTGGTAGTAACAGTGTTGGATTAGGTTCGGATTATGATGGTATTACCGAGACACCGATAGGACTAGAAGATATCTCAACAGTAGGAACCCTAAGCCAAAAGCTAAGAGCAAAGGGCTACAAGGAGGATGTCATTGAGAAAATCATGGGAGGCAATTTCCAGCGCTTAATCAGGCAGGTACTACCAAAAAAAGCTTCCGAGAAGAGGTTTTGCAGGAAATACTTCGATAACATATAGGCCTTTAAGCGATGTAGGTTACGCCAGAAGACTACATCGCTTAAAGGTCTATATGTTTTTTTTATTTGGGCATACTACACCTATGTTGATAATATCTGTTCATCACATAGGTTAGAACTAGCAAATGTCAAAGGGGGTTTAACATGGCTGTAGTAAAGATTGTGGAGTTAGTTGGAGAGTCCAAAAAAAGCTGGGAGGATGCTGTACAAAGCGCTCTGACTGAAGCGGTGCATAGTATCCGCCATATTAGTGGTGTAGAAGTATTAAATTGGACGGGTGATGTAGATGAATCGGGGAAGATTATAGAGTATAAGGCCGATGTTCAGATAGCATTCCGCGTGGAGCCTGAGAATAATTAGAGGGTAACCCGGGATAACCGGGTCCTTTTCTGGTAATACTAGCAGTGTTATCTAAAAAACGAGGTGATGAAATGGATTGGTTAGGTGCTGTAGTACGATTTGTCGTTTCAGCGTTGGTGTTAATGGTGGTAGGTTTTATTATTCCCGGTTTTCGTGCATTAGGCTTCTTTAATGCTTTACTAGCAG
>SKHL01000309.1 GCA_007116995.1 Limnochordia bacterium | reverse complement strand
TGGGGTTAGGGAGATTAAGGAGCACTTAGTAGCAAACAAAATACCGATTAGGCCTTGGTTGGATAATTATAAAGTAACGGCGTTCTAGCGAGACTTATTTCCACAATTATATTAGATGGCAAAAGGGGGTCTATATGTTACGATCACTCGTTGCTCGTAATAACACTATGACAAGATTAGGTATCCAAGTTTCTAGTGTGCGTGAGTATCTTCAAACACCAGAGGACGTTCTAGAATCCTTTAAAAAGGTGAGTGAAATAGGTTATAAAATAATCCAAATACAGTGGATATCTCCTCAAGTACCGATGGAGTTTATTAAGGATGCCCTTGAGGAAGAACACCTTGACTGTATCGGAACCCAGGATTATACGGATCAGGTCCTCACTAACCTAGATGATGTGATTAAGATGAATGAACTATGGGGCGGGAGTTATATCTGTGTCAGTGGTATTCCAGAGCGGTATCATTCGTCTGAAGGATGCATAGCATTTGCTGCGGAATTAAGGGAAGTTGCTAAGCGACTAAAAGACATTGGTAAAATTCTGACCTTTCATCCCCGCAGTCAAGAGTATGCTAGATATGGTGATAAAATAGCCCTTGATATACTGCTAGATAACGTAGTCGATAACTTCCAGATAGTGTTAGATATATACCATGTGCACAAAGCTGGCTGTGACCCAGTGGAATGGATTCACAAGCTAAAAGGACGGATGGACTCGGTGCACTTTAAGGATAAAATTATATTGGCTGATAAAACCGAACAGTTAACTCCAGTCGGTCAAGGAGTCCTGCCTTGGGAGGCTATCTTCCAAGCTTGTAAAGACGCTGGTGTCAGGTATGCCTTTGCAGAACAGGAGACATGGCAGAAGGATCCGTTTGAATGTCTTAAGGAAAGTTATGAATACATAACAGCTCACGGTATCAGATGAGGCTATTTTATTTTAGTTTACATAATATCTATTATGCGAAGTAGTTTGTTTGCGATAGAGTAGTATTTCCGCTTCATCAGTTAGACCAGTCACGAATACTACGGCTAGAGCTATCCCTTCTCATAATTAATGATGAACTTGATGATGACGGGAAAACATATAGTTTTAATGACTTATACCATAGTAAAAAGCGCTCCGTATGTTTTGCCCCGGAGCGCTTTCGGTTTATATGAAACTAAGTAGACCCATAAACTCTTACTCGTAGGGTTTGTCCTGGATACACAACCGCTTGTTTTAGTTGATTTTCTTCTCTAATCTCCCAAATAGTTTTGCGAGGATCCTGGTTTGGGGCAATTTTGCGAGCTATAGCCCAGAGTGTATCTCCTGGCACTACTAGGACTTCTTGATAAATCATTTCTTCTTTAGCTTCTGTACGATGTAATACTGTTATTGAGGTTAAGAGAATTATTATGACTAGGAGAACCATGCTAATTACTAGGAATTGTTTATTCGTGGTTATCATATCAAACACCACCCTTTTCAAACGTTTGTTCTATCTCTTAGACTTAGTATAATACAGAACAAATGTTTTGTCAACACGTTTTGAAAACTTTTTTGGTAGGATCGAACTAAAGTTTGTTTTTCTTAGGATCTTATGGTATAATGGCTTTAATTAAATCTCCCATATTGGGTTAGGGGGCTTGTGTATGAAACCGTTAAGCCAACGTCAGAAGCAAGTTTTGCAGTTTATTCAAAATGAAGTTCGGACAAAAGGGTATCCTCCTTCAGTCCGTGAGATTGGTGCAGCCACAGGATTAGCATCTAGCTCTACTGTCCACTCTCATTTACGTACACTAGAGTCTAGAGGATATATCCGACGGGATGCCACTAAACCACGAGCTATCGAAATCTTAAGGGATGAAAATGGAACAATACCCTCTTCTGAGGTTTCTAAAACTATGGTTAATGTACCCCTTGTGGGCCAAGTGACAGCGGGAAGTCCTATTTTAGCTGTGGAGAATATCGAAGATTACTTCCCATTACCTAAAGATTTTGTAGACAAGCAGGATGTATTTATGCTACAGATTAAGGGCGATAGCATGATAAATGCAGGTATTTTGCATCGAGATTACGTACTAGTGGAACGGCGTGAATCTGCTTATAATGGGGATATAGTTGTAGCATTAATTGATGGAGAAGAAGCAACTGTAAAGCGGTTTTTCCATGAAGGTGATCATGTGCGCCTGCAACCAGAAAACCCAGCAATGCAGCCTATTATTGTGCAGAATGTCAGTATTTTAGGCAAAGTAGTCGGTCTGTTACGTAGGGTGAACTGAATGTCGTCGAACCCCTAGTTTTCATTGGCGTATTAAATGGAAGGAATGTAGTATTAGTCCTTCGAGAGAGTCTCCGCTGAAATAAATGAAAAAACCGCCACAAGGGATCCCTCGTGGCGGTTAGCATTAACAGAAGAAAATTAGTTTTCTTCGTATTCTTGTTCAGTTAATAGTGTGCCGTTGTTTATCTCACATAGATCTGGCATAATGCGGTAACTCTGGTCAAACTGTAACTGGACCTCTATACGTGTGAAGCACTTTTCTCCCATTACTAGTTTTCGTACATAAAATGCATTTGGACTACTTTCTTCAATCCGTTGTAATTCAGTAGATTTGCTTAATCGTAGTTTGATCTTTTCTCCACACTTTTCACATTCCAGATATACCCAAATCCCATTTCCTTGAGATTTGCTGAACAAAGGCGAACTCGGACGACCGAATCCGGGAAAGAGTCTGCTAAAGAAACCCATGATATTATACCTCCGTTATCGATACTATTAAGATTGGGCATTTAGCACAATATCTCCTGTATCCTTTACAGGATTAGTTAAGGTAGTTTTAGTATGCTTTTGTTTATTTGGGTTAACACCAATAATTGTAAAAAACATTTCCAATGCTTGGCGATTACCTATCGTGGTTGGGTTTTGTTGCCCGTTTTCAAATAAAAAAGGCAGATCAGCGTATTTTTGTAGTGCATAACGATACGCATGATCTAGCCCGTGATCATCAATGATGTTCATTAGTTTAGCATAAGTGTCCCTACGTCCTTCGGCTTGCTCGGTCCAAAACTGAGGATCTGGTGTCAATTGGCTTACTAGCAAGTCCTGTTTGGCCAGACGTTTAAACTTTTTTAGACCTTTGAGAACATCATCCTTTGCCACCATTATCATGATGCATTCCCCCTTTATTTTTTTAAGGAAGTTTACCTTTAATCTATATTTATAAAGATTTCAACATAACGCCAGAAATTCCTGCAGGTTCCCCTAAAAAGTTAGGTGACATTTTCATCTAGTCCAGTTCGTACAATGTAGAAAAAAGAGGTGCTGTCAGCATCGGTTAGTTTGTAATAATCGCACAATTTTCCGTTGCGTTCAACGGATCCCAGATATTCCGCTTCCCCGGCCTCTATGCAACTCACATTTCGGTTATCTACGACATCCATCGAGTCATGATTCATTGCTGTGCCCCCCCCTTTTGATCTATTATATGATCATACCGAAGGAATGGTTTCTCTTTTTCGTCTTTAGTATAGGACAGGGTGCCCCTAACTATACCAAAAAAGATAGGATTCTACTAAAAATATTCGTTCGGTAATAGAAGATTTATAGGGGTAATACGGAAGCGATTAATCGAAGGTGTTTAACCCTTAAGATTCTAATACTTCGTATATTCGAAGACACAAGCTATCATCACGTTTGCTGAGGCCGAAGATTGAGTTCCGCTCTTTCAGACTTTGATTGAGAAAGGTCACTAAACGGTGGATGTCACCGTCTAGGTGAAAAATATCTTGACCGAGAATCTGGATATCCTTCTCAGATAGTGGCTCTTGTAGAGGTTGTTGATTCACGAATATCCTCCTGTTCTTATTGTAAGCTGTCGCGTAATTCGGAAAAAAGTGCATGATAGGTGAGGTCAAACTGGATAGGAGTCACCGAGACATAACCCTGCTCAATAGCTACATGATCATGATCGGACTCGGATGCGGGGGCATAAGGCACTCCCTTCATCCAATAGTATGCCTTTCCTTGCGGATCTAGACGCTTGACAAACTCATTTTTATATAGTCTAACCCCTAATTTCGTTGCGAGGATCCCTTTCACTTCGTCCTGTCTAAGTGCTGGAACGTTTACATTCAATAATCCATCTTTCGGTAACGGAGTTTTCAGCTCAAACAGAAGGCGGGTCAGGAAATAGGTGGCTGTTGGTAGATAGGAAATGTTCTTGCAGACGGAGATAGCCAGAGACGGGACACCTAGTAATACTCCTTCTATAGCTGCTGAGACCGTACCAGAGTATAACACATCTGTTCCCAAGTTCGCACCAAGATTGATACCAGAAACTACCATATCTGGCTGAATGTCTAGTCCTTGAATGGCGATTTTTACACAGTCAGCAGGAGTGCCATCGACCATATAGCACTCTCTTACTTCGGGAAACAGCTCTACTTTTTCAACTCGTAAGGGGTGGTGAACAGTGATCCCATGACCCACACCACTCCGCTCTTGATCCGGAGCAATGATGATCACTTCCCCAAAGGCGTTCAGTGTTTGCGCTAATGCTTTAATACCAGGAGCATATATTCCGTCATCATTCGTTACAAGGAATCGCACTGTATTCCTCCTTTTATTCAATCACAACCTTAGAAACACCAGACGCAGATATTAGATCGTTTAACATGAGGGTTTGATTTGTCTTCATCGTAACATCAAAGGCCAACTGAACCTCTACTTCTCCCTTTTCTGGGCTACTAAGATATACTTGAGACACATTCACATGATATTTGGCTAGAATAGTAAACACTTCAGCTAGTTGCCCAGGAGTGTCCACAGTTCTAATTTTTATTAACTCTTGTTTTCCCCCTAGGATGGTTAGTTCTATTTTACTTAGGTACAATAAGGTGAGCATAACTAATCCAGTGGCTACAAATGCAGGAAAATATAAACCAGCGCCAACAGCTAAGCCAATTCCTGCTACTGTCCATAGACTCGCTGCTGTCGTGAGTCCACGAATACTAGCTCCCTCTCGCATTATTGTTCCAGCGCCGAGAAATCCGATTCCACTAATGACCTGTGCTGCAATCCGCCCTGGATCGTATCCACGACTGGCAGCGTCCATTAACTCACGAAAACCATAAGCCGACACTAGCATAATCAGTGTTGAACCAACAGCGACTAATATGTGAGTGCGAAATCCAGCGGGACGTCCATGGCTTTCTCGCTCGATTCCAATTAGTCCTCCTAACACTAAAGCTAATACTAAGCGGATTGAAATTTCTAAGTGGGATACGCCCAAGTAGTGATACCTCCTAAGGTATATCATTTCTATATGATAGCATATGCTATTTGCTAAGTTAGTTATTCCAGATGTTTTTCGATCTTCGTTTTGATACGACATAATGCATTATCAATGGACTTCGTATGTGTATCGAGTTCATTGGCAATTTCTCGGTATGAATGACCGGTTACATACAGCTGAAATACCTTGTATTCGAAATCCGATAAAATTTTGCGAATCATTTGCCTAGTCTGTAGCCGTCGCTCTCGGTTAATCGCTAATGTTTCAGGGTTGTCTACTTTTTCGTTGCAGAGGGTTTCCAATAATGTGCGATCTCCCTCTAGATCATTTACAGGCTTATGTAAGGAGGTATATGAATTTAATGCCATATGTTTTTGTCTAGTTGTGCCCTTAATGGCACTAATCACATTTCGGACAATACAAAGTTTGGCGAAGGACCAGAAAGATGAAGTGCCTCCAGTAAAATCACGAATAGCTTTGTATAAACCTATCATTCCTTCTTGTAATACATCATCAAGTTCTGCGCCTTGAAGAAAGTATGAACGCGTCCAAATACACACCATTTTTCGGTATCTGTTTAATAGAAATTCTTCGGCATCTAAGTTACCAGATTGGGCCAATAAAACCAGTTCTTCGTCGGAAAGTTGCTCCCAGCGGGACTCTTGTAGAATACTTTGGTCTAAAGGGGCTTCCATATCTTTCCTCCTTAATAATGTTCTGTACTACTTCTACATTAGAGTATAATCTCCTGCTACATACGTACAAAAAACCCTGTATCCATCCAGGTGATGGATACAAGGTTATTCGTTACAGGATCACACCCATATGCTTCGCATAGAATATGACGACCTAAAGCATTATTTTTCATTCAGTTCTTTGCCCCTTTTTTTTTACTCCATTCGCACAGACATAACTAGATTATCTTGCATGACAGCAGATTTACTAGAAAAGTCAAGCTTGTAACTCAGTAAGGATTGACTCAATACCAAGTTCTACTTGTTCAATGCACATTCCTCCCTGTAGGTATACGATATAGGGAGAGCGTAGCGGTGCATCAGCACTTAGTTCGATGGAAGATCCTTGAATGAAGGTTCCACCAGCCATAACCACTGGATCCTCATAGCCGGGCATTGAATCAGGTATTGGTAAGAACTGAGAATCGATGGGCGATGCCTTTTGAATACCCCGACAGAAGGCTAATAAGCGCGCTTTGGAGTCCATCTGGATCGCTTGAATAATGTCTGTACGTGGCTCTCTTGCCAAGGGCGAAACGGGATATCCTTGTCCATGGAATACCTGAGCGGCTAACATGGCCCCTTGGAGAGCTTCTCCCACAATATGCGGAGCCAGGTAGAAACCTTGCAGCAGAGGCCGGATTAAACCAAAGGTAGGTCCTACCTTTCCACCTAAGCCCGGTGCAGTGAGACATTCAGCACACTCCTGCACTAGCCTACTGTCGCCAACGATGTATCCCCCACTAGGAGCTAGGGTTCCGCCAGGATTCTTAATTAAGCTTCCTGCGATGAGATTTGCCCCTACTTCAATAGGTTCCCTAGCCTCCACAAATTCACCATAACAATTATCGACAAAGCAAATGCAGCTCGGATTACAGTCCTTTACAATCTTGAATGCTTGATTAATTTCCTCTATGGATATGGACGGTCTCCAGCTATACCCTCGTGATCGTTGGATCATAGTCATTTTTGTATCCATAGTCACAGAAGCTCGAATTCGCTCAAAATCTAACCGCCCATTAACGTCAAGAGGAGCTTCCTTGTAATGGATGCCTCGTTTCAGCAAAGAACGGGTTGAACTCCCTTTTGTTCCAATTACCGGCAGGAGTGAATCGTAGGGCTGGCCACTGAGAGAAACCAGCTGATCTCCTGGGTTCAATAAGGCTAAGCATAACGTAATGGCATGCGTTCCAGACACGATTTGCGGACGCACTAGAGCAGCATCTCCTTTGAATACTGTGGAGAAGACTCCTTCTAAGCATGCCCTGCCTGCGTCATCATATCCATATCCAGTCGAGTTCGTAAAGCAATGAGCTCCAACTCGTTCAGATTGGTAAGCGGATAATACCTTTTTTTGGTTCAGGTATCTAACGTCCTCCAGTTGCTGGTACTCTTTTTGTAAACTCCTCTTGGCTTCTAGGACAGCATTCATATAGTGGTGTCTACTCCTTCATATTTTCTCGCAAAAGTCGTTAAGGCTATAGCTGAGACGCCCATAGCTAGGATGACAATTAACATTAATTGCAGTCCAAGACTAAGACTCTGATAATCAGCTACCACACCTACTACACCAGGCAGAATGGTACGGCCCAGGGATCCAAAGGTAATCAATAACCCTGTAACTGTACCGGTTAATAGCGGAAAACGTTTCGCACCAATGGCTAGACTCATAGGTAGAATTGCAGCAAAAAATAACCCTGTTAGACCAAAACCTAGAGCCACCCAGCTTGGATGGGTACTAAATACAGCGATCATCGCTGCTCCTAATGAGAAAAGAGTGCTAATTACCAGCATTTTCTCATATTGCACTCGCTCGGCGATAAAACTTGAGATTAACCGCCCTAGTGATAGTCCAATACTGTAGATGGCTAAAATCGTGGATGCAAGCCATGTACTTAAACTGAGGGATTGGGTAAGGTGCGTATTAATCCAACCCATAAAGGTAGTGCCGATTCCAGTATATCCAAAGGTTAAAACTCCTAATAAGATAATCCAGACACTCCAGATGTGGCGCATATTAACCCAGGGCGAACTCCCTTGTTGGGGAGATGATGGGTATTGCAGGCGCGACATCTGAAAAAAATATAGTACAACCATAAATGCACTGATTACAAATAGAGTGCGCCAATGAAAATACGTTAAGATCACTCCGGCAAATAGAGGTCCGGAAAAAGCTCCAGCACCAAACCAGAAGTGTAATCGGTTAAGTGCAGCTCCCTTGTTCTCATTAACCTCTGCAACCAACGCATTTAATCCTGTATCTAAAACGCCAAAGCCGAATCCAATTATAGGCCAGATGGCTAAGGCTAGAACGGAGGATTGAGAGAAGGAAAAGATTAGCAGTCCCAATGCCCATAGTAATATACCAGCTAGAATTACTTTACGATAACCGATAATATCTGAGACTACTCCAGCGAGTAGTACAGCCCCAATCATTCCCATGCCTCGTAAGGAATAGATGAAACCCGCTTGGGTTAGGGAGAGACCAAAATCCTCAATCAGAAATGGCAAAGCAGGTCCCACAATCGTATATATGAATCCAAATAAGAATAACCCTAAAAAAGAACCATTGGTTAGTGACGTAATTATTGTTCCTCCTCTCGATAACATGAATATGTATTCGCTATATCAGAGCGTAAATCCTGCTGAGAGGAACATAAAATACAATACCCTCTAGCTAGACTTTGCTCCTTTAATTTCAGTGTAGTTGTAGCACTCCCCTGGGCCTGCCCTATCTTTTTCCCCCGCCTGTATCCTAATAGAAAGGAACAAAGGGCACTAGCGAATAGCACTAGGCTATATAAATCAAAAAAACTAATTTCCATTTTGCCTCGTCATCCTTTCAATAAAGTTCTCTATAAAAAAGAATTACCTTAGCTGATACCATAAGAACAATGGGACCCGCTCGTTTAACGAGAAGGGTACGAGATACATGTGAAGACGCCTTCAGAGATAATCAATGCAGCACAAAACACGGTCACAGATAGGAATGGTTGTAGTAGTACACTTGAGTATAGAGTCAGGAAAAATAGAAGAATTGCAGGTTCTCGTCCGAGCAGTCTTACATAATTGGTTGCATGATGAAGCAGATCAGTGTGATAATCCATCCAATCATCCAATAATTGAATAGAAATAATGATTAATAAAGACCAAAGTGTGACCAAAAATCCAGTTATATAAATACAAGTGAACAAGACAATTAAGGATTCCACCCAACCTGTTAAGCCCGATGGTAGTTTCATTGTAGAGCTTGTGAACATACCCAGGATATAGCAGGCAGAAAACAGAGAAAACGTCACAGAAAAATCTAATGCGCTAGCAATGAGCAAAGTAAACAGACCATATACATAGCTACTTCTGCCTAGATACGCAAACACACCAGATTCTAGGGGGTTTTCCTCATCGAGAAAGTCATCCATTGTTTTTACTACTAACCCGGTGAGAAAGATCGCAGTAATGCTAGCTAAATTAGCAATAGGATCAAAGCTGTCGTTTAACAAAATCTCGCACCTCCCTAAATCCCTGCTTGTATAAGGCCGAAATAGGCATAATACAGTGACCAGGGAACTCCTGGCATAGCTTGTCAAACCCTTCCTTGGCCTGTGGCAAGTCAAATTTATTGGCTAAGACACCATACCCAGCCCGTAATTGGCCAAACTGGGCTACTTGGTAATCTACTTCAGCGACTCCGTGTAAGATATCCTGTTTTGCGATTCTATTACAATCAAAAATATGGAGAATCATCTCCGCTTGGCGAACAGTAGCTAGGGTTTGGGCCATGGCTCGTCTGATAGGTTCATTCTCATGAATTCCATCTATTAATCCAGCCGAATCCATAATCTCAAAGTGCTTAACTCCTTTGCCCCAGGGAATCTGTAGCACAGCGGATTGAAGACAACGAGTATGATGGGGCTTATCACTAACCAATAGATCTACGGCATCTTTAACACTAATCGTGCGGGTATAGGACCCTCGTTGACTATCTTGAAAAGATAGATTGATTGTTTTTGCCCCCAAGTAATCAGCGAAGTTTAAGGTAAACAAGGTCTTTCCTACATTGGCCTGCCCTAGTATGATCACTCGCTTCATACTTCGAGCACCTCCCCAATGTCTTCATTACTAATTTCCATTAAATCCGTACGTGATGATTGCTGTTTCTTAACAAGACGGACGGCTTGTTTGCGAATGGATTTCTCAATTAAGTTACGTATCTCGCGGGCATTTCCGAAGTTAGACTGATCTTTCTTCTTCATGTCTTCAATAATACGAAACAACTTGCGCCGGGCTGCCTTATTCAACTGATAGTCTCTCTGCTTTAACATGCCTTCGGCAATTTTAAATAACTCGAATGCAGAGTAATCGGGAAAGTCAATGGCAATTGGAAACCGCGAATTTAGCCCGGGATTTGTCTGCAGGAAATCCTCCATTGGTTTGGAATATCCAGCTAGTATAATGATTAAATCAGACCGTTGATCTTCCATAGCTTTTACCATAGTGTCGATAGACTCCTTGCCAAAATCTTTTTCTCCACCTCGAGCTAAGGAATAGGCTTCGTCAATGAAAAGTATACCACCGTAGGCCTTTCGTAGCTGTTCTCTAGTTCGTTGTGCTGTTTGCCCGATGTATTCTGCTACTAAGTCTGCTCGCTCAACCTCAATAATATGTCCTTTACTTAATACGCCCATTTCTCGAAAAAGTTTACCTATAATACGTGCAACTGTTGTTTTTCCCGTCCCAGGATTCCCCTTAAAAATCATGTGTAGTACCACAGGTTCGGAATTAAGCTTAACAGAAATGCGTCGCTGTTGGATTTCCACGAAAGCTTGGATTTCTTGAATAAGTTGCTTAACAGACTTTAATCCGATTAGCAGAGAAAGCTCCCGTTGGATTTGGGCGATACGCTCCTCCCTTGAAATCTCTACATCCCCTTTAGTAGTTGGCGATGATGATTTCCGCATCATGATAAACGCTTCACAAATAGTTATCTCCCCCTGCTCAACTAAAGTAAGAATTCGCTCATTACGGAATGCGTTTAAGTCCTTGGCCATTATAATCACCTCAAACAGGTAGACTCCCTTATCTACTATATATACGCAGTGAGTGTGCAAATTGTTCTTAAGATGAGAGAAATAAAAAAGAAGAACCATATTAGTGGTTCTTCAGTTGCTGATTCACTTGTTCTATGACAGAATCTACTACTTCAGCCTGGCTAACCTCGTCTAGATTATACCAATGAATCCGGGAATCCCGACGAAACCAAGATAGCTGTCGCTTAGCATACCGACGTGTATCTCGCTTGATTAAGTAGACTGCTTCGTCTAAGGTAATAACATCTTGTAAGAATAAGGCTATTTCTTTATAACCGATTGCCTGTAGAGCTGTGGGCTGGGAGGGGTATTTCTGAAGTAAGTCTCCCACTTCTCGAATCAGACCTTGCTCAAGCATACCATCAACCCGCTTCTCCACACGACGATAGAGAGTATCCCTCCCTCTAGTTAATCCCACTTTTACCACAGTGTACTTTCCTTCTGTCTCACTCATTTTTTGTTGTAGCACACTGATTGGTTGCCCTGTTGTGTAATACACCTCTAATGCGCGGATAATCCGACGTGTATCATTAGGGTGCAGCTTTGCTGCAGCCTGTGCATCCACCGCTTGCAGTCTACCATGGAGTTTTTTTGGATTATCGGCGTACTCCCGACTCAGCTTGTCACGTAGTTTAGGATTGCGACCTTGATCGGGAAATAGGAATCCATCAGTTAGTGCATTGATATAGAGGCCGGTTCCTCCAGTAACTAAAGGCAACCGGTCTCTAACTCGGATGTCAACTATTGCAGATCCGGCTAACTCTACGTACTCTGCTACGGTAAAACGTTGATCAGGTTCTACTACATCTAGAAGATGGTGAGGTACTACCTTTTTCTCGTAGTTTGATGGTTTGGCCGTTCCAATATCCATGCCGCGATACACTTGCATGGAATCGGCCGAAACAATTTCGCAAGCTAGAATAGAGGCGAGATCCAAAGATAATTGGGTTTTACCCACAGCTGTTGGACCAACAATCACGAGTAACACTATTTTGTTCTGGCTGTTCTTGTTCAAGTGATCACCTACCAAAGCGTCTTAACAGTTCGGATTCTTCTAGCTTGACAATTATCGGACGTCCATGTGGACAGGTAAAAGCGTTTTCTGCTTCCACTAGTTGAGTTAACAAGGAATGTATCTCGTGTTCACTTAGCGATTGAGCAGCTTTGACTGCCCCCTGACCGGCTAATGTGATTGCAGCTTTAGCTCGCCAG
>SKHL01000271.1 GCA_007116995.1 Limnochordia bacterium | reverse complement strand
TGTGCGTGTATAATAATCAAATCCCCGCACTAGTTTAGGATTTAGCTCATATTCAATCCCTAGCTGATCTAGATAAGTGCAGACTTGGTTAAAATGGTCACCACACTCGGAGCAGAGAGAGTCAGTCACTAGTGGAATATCGGCTAGTAACGCTTGACACTCTTTTACTTTACAGTCTAAGACACGTAAAGGATTGCGATCCATGCGGCCTTGACAACTTGGGCAGAACTGATCGGCTTTGGCCTTGAACGCATCCTGTAATACTTGACGATAGGCCGGACGACAGCTAGGACAGCCTATACTGTTAATATGTACTTGGAATCCCTCAAGCCCACAAGCCCTATAAACATCAATGGGCAAGATAATCATCTCCACATCCAACAGTGGATCCGGGCTTCCGATGGCTTCTACACCAAACTGGGTAAACTGGCGATACCGTCCAGCTTGGGGCCGTTCATAACGAAACATGGATCCCATATAGAATAGCTTCACTGGTAGCGCTCCTACATGGAGCTTATTCTCTAAAAACGCCCTTACGACTGGAGCTGTACCTTCCGGACGCAGTGTAATATTACGCTCACCACGATCGGTAAAGGAGTACATCTCTTTCTCTACGATGTCCGTGGTCTCTCCAATCCCACGCTGAAACAACTCTGTATGTTCAAAAATTGGCGTTCGAATCTCCTGATACCCGTAACGATGGCAAACATCCTGAATAACCTCTTCTATCTCATGCCACTTATATGATTGGCTGGGCAGAATATCATTTGTACCCCTTGGGCGTCCAATACTCACTTGATAAACCTCCTAAACAATACGTTGCATTAGTCATTCCTATCTGGTTATAACAAGCGAGTGGTGAAATTCCACCACTCGCTCAAGGCTTATTCTTCAGCTCCTGCTTCTAACTCAATTAACAAGTCGTCTAGATCTTCCAAATCATCACGTCCTTCTAGACCTTCTAAACCGGGCACCTGGTTAGGCTGTTGAAGCTGTTGTAATTCCTCTTGCCGCTTGATTAGGTCAGCAATACGTTCTGTAACTATTTCTGTCTCTTCGTCCCGTTCTAATAAGGTTAATGCGCTTTGGACCTGGAATAGGAGCTGGAAATCATTAGGCATTAGCTCCGATGCTCTCAGATAGGCCACAACAGCTTCATCGAATTGGTCAAGTTCCTCATAAAGCTGGGCCAACGTGAAGAATAATCGTCCATCATTGGTTATCTTTTCTACAGCTTCTCCATAATATAGGACGGCTTGTTCTATATTTTCCAGCTCGACATATATATCACCAACAGAGGCATATAAATATCCATCCTCCGGGTTTTCTTCAATCGCTCTCTTATAATGCACTTCAGCTAATTCTAACTCACCATCAAGTTGATAATCGATAGCTAATAACTGATGATCATTAATCACCACATTTGCGCTGTTACGAAGTTGTTCAAACCAACTACTGAGCATTTTCTCTTTTTCAGCTGCTTGCAATTTAGCTGTAATTTCGGGTTTGGCTGCTTCAAACTCCTCACCCTCTGCCAGACGGCTTTCAGTCACCTTAATGATGTGATAGCCAAACGGGGTTCGAACAAGACCACTAACCTCACCAACACTCATATTAAAGATAGCTTGCTCAAACTCTGGGACAGTCTCACCACGGGAGACAAAACCAATATCTCCGCCTTCAGCCGCACTACCAAGATCATCACTATACTCTTCAGCTGCTTGGGAAAACTCTAGCTCCTCTAATTGGGTCAATACATATTCTGCATACTCTTGTGCGTCCGCCCAGTCCTCTTCTGTATCGTTAGCTCGAATAAGAATATGACTAGCACGCACTTCCTCGTAAGCCTCTTTTACTAAGTCTTCATCCAAATCTACCGGTCCTACTACTGTTTCGATTAGCTTTTCAATTCGTAGATCCTGCTCTAATAGGCTTTTAAGATCTGCTTCTGTCATCCCAGCCATGGTTAATTGTTGACGATAGACCTCGTCATCAGGAAATTGTTCTTTAAGTTCAGCCAAAGCAGCATTCACATCTGCTGAAGCTACTCTAATATTACGGTTAGATATCTCCTGTTCAATTAGAATATTACCTACCATTGAATCAAAGGTTCTGTACTTAATAATCTCCATCATCCGACCATCGAGACGACCGCTTTCCGATTGGGCTTGCTGCAACTGAGAAACATAAACTTGTTGAAAATCGAAGTAAGAGATAGAAGTACCATTGACTGTAGCAATTGCAGCTTGGGCTGTTTGTCCTCCGTCATCTGTCAGAAATGAAGAGCCACCCATATACAACATACCGCCAATAAAAGCAATACTAACAACAATAACGATAATCTTCACATGTCCTCTAAGTTTCTTAAATAACATATTAGTACCAACCCTTTCCATTATCATAGGAATGCATACGAATATTGTACTGTATACGCCTAGTTATGTCAAACTGATAAATGCTGTCGGATCTGGGTTTTTTTCACAGCTAATGTATCTCCTAACTGCTGTTCATATGTAGCAGGACATTTGGGATTGGATAGCCTAGATACCCTTAGATCTGGACTTACCAATTTTGTAATTGCACCTCCACCTAACCCGATCACTGTTTGTCGTTCTTCCATCATCTGAATATTATAGATCGATTCTGCGCCGGGCTTGGCATAGCCAATATTTTCTAAGTCGCTGAGGATGAAGCGTTGGCGGTACAGATAATATGGATCCATCCCCATCTTTTGGGCATATTGCTGGGAAATAGCGGCCATCAACTCACCTTCACTCTGCTGCACTTCTAATGTTTCAATCTCCTTGCGCCAGTAAGCAGCCCGTTTCATCGCTAGACTATGTACGGTGAGACTATCAGGGGCTAAATCACACAGTTGTGCTAGAGTATCTTCCACATCCGCACTGGTCTCACCTGGTAAGCCCAGGATAATATCAGAATTTATCATTGGTATTTTCGCCTTGCGACTAATGCTAAATGCCCGTTTCACCTGTTCAGAGGTATGACATCGCCCAATAGCCTGCAGTGTTTTATCCTGCATGGTTTGAGGATTAATACTTATGCGACTGACACCAGCCTCTGCTAATATAGCTATTTGTTGTTCATCTAAGGTCTCTGGTCTACCCGCCTCCACCATAAATTCCTGGCAGCGATTGGCTGATAAAAATTGATTCAACAAATCCATTAATTCTTGTAATTGCTTACCCCTAATGGTTGTCGGGGTACCGCCCCCTAGATAGACAGTTTCTACAGGGATCTGCAACTCCTGTAGCAAGATACCAAGTTCCTCAATTTCTATACATAAGGCCTGAAAAAACCGAGGCATAAGATGACCATGACTAGAAAGTGGGTATGATGCAAAGGAGCAATACCCA
>SKHL01000258.1 GCA_007116995.1 Limnochordia bacterium | reverse complement strand
TTAAGGCTTGTGGTCATAAGTCAAAAGTGTTATTTCTATCCGCAAAAGTTTTCGAGCTGTTAGTACCAATATCTCTAATTCTTAGTATACGAGAGGTAGGAGGCATCCTCATGAAAACGAAATTATCAATCGTTATTATACTAGTTCTTCTTATAATCCTACTTCATTCTTCACTTGGTACTCTCCAAGAGAATAAATCATTAGTCCCCGTGGTTGCTCCGGCCCAAGGAAATGCTCTGTATTTCTCGGGCAACTTACCCGATGCCATTGCCTTCTATGAGCAGTTACTGTTAGACTATGCACCGAACCAACAAATCGTGCTCTCTTTAGCGTATCTCTATTTAGAATCAGGTCAACCCCAAAGCGCTATTGATGCCCTATATACCTATCCCAAAGAGCCGAACTTGGAGATGCTAACCCTCTATGGTACAGCCCTTAGAGCGAATAACCAAGCAGAACAGGCCATTAAGCCATTAGTACAGGCTAAGGAAATCAACGATCAATGGAACATTAACTGGCAGTTAGCCCTAACTTATAAGGCCTTAGGCGAAAATGATAAAGCCATTCTCCACTTTGCCAATGCTATCAAACTCGGTCCACCATCGCCCTTAATTCTTAATGATTATGCCTATACCTTAGCAGAGATGGGTAACATACATACAGCAATCGAAACCATGGAACAAAGCATTCGTTTTGATACTAGCCAATACTATTTATATTGGCAACTTGGAGAGTGGGCCGCAGAAATTGAGGATTTTGCGAAAGCCATTGGATATCTTCAGTCTGCCCAACGAGTACGGTCTGTCCCAGAGATTCAAAGGCAAATCAATCTGTACCAAGAGCACATGCCAAAACCTGATACTCCCAAGGAACCCGTAGCACCCCAACCACCGACACTTGTTACTCACCGACCAGTAGTGTCCGTATCTGATGCAACATTAATCCGGATTGGGCTAATAGAACGGGTGTCTACTGCTACATTAAGTGCAGGAACGAGCTTCGAGCTTATTCACAACGACAATGTCGTAGCCACAGGATCAGGAAATACACTCTGGGAGTTATCTCTAGATCCAAAAAAAAGGAATAAGTTACGTTTGCGTAACCCCATTAAACCGGATATTACAGTATCACTGCCCGTGCGGCTTCGCTTAATAGAACCAAACACCACATTTGCCTTATATGATATGGCCTACGGTGAAGGGTATTTCTGGGTGGGACGAGAAACTAGACAATTCCGAGGCGAATTGGAGTTACTACAGTTCCCGGCCGGATTAACTATTGTCAACGAATTACCCTTAGAGGAATACCTCTATTCGGTTGTACCAGGAGAAATGATTGCCTCCTGGCCCATGGAAGCATTAAAAGCCCAGGCTGTAGCCGCTCGGACGTATACGGCATTTCACTTAGGTCGGTATTCTGCTCGAGGATTTGATCTGTTATCATCTGTATTCTCTGCCCATTATCCAGGAGTCACCCGAGAGCACCAGCGTACTACAGACGCAGTGATAGCAACCAGAAATCAAATTATTACCCATAACAATTTGGCGATTGACGCTGTCTACTCTGCCAATAATGGAGGAATACGTTCATCTAGTGCTGAAATTTGGGGAGGGCATCGAGACTATTTACTGCATGGTGATGATGGAGCAGAGCTTCCCCTTACATCACCAGCTATCTTTAATCAATGGTTACGCGAAGATAGCGATGCCTATTCTAATATTGGTATCCAACGAAGTAACTTCCGTTGGACGCGTACCTATTCCATCCAGGATTTACAACGCTTTGCACCAACGCAAATTGGTCAAGTCCTGGATCTACGAGTCACCGAACGAGGCGAATCTGGGCGCGTTACTACTATTGAGTGGGTCGGCTCGAATGGTCGTACATCAGTTAGTAGAGATTCGATCCGGGGTAGCCTAGGAGGTCTGCGCAGTAACCTCTTCGTTATGTTTCCCACGTATAATGCCTTGGATATGTTAACTGGTGTCACACTGTGGGGCGCAGGCTGGGGCCATGGCGTAGGTATGAGCCAGGCTGGAGCTCGTGGCATGGCTACCAGTGGCTACTCCTACTTGGATATCCTAAAGCACTATTATCCTAACACCAAGATAGAGACTACTAAGGACATATAGTCCTTCTTTAAGAGTAAAGACTGAGAAAAGGGAGTGGGACATCAATTGCATGTGTACTTAGATAATAGTGCAACGACCCCCATATGTAGTGAAGTTCTCAGCGCTATAGATCCCTATTGGCAACAACGCTTTGCTAACCCATCGTCACCTCATCACCTAGGGGTAGAAGTCGATAGAGAGTTAACCCAGTGTCGCCAATATCTGGCTCAACAAATGGACGTAGCACCAAGAGACTTGATCTTTACTGCTAGTGGGACCGAGAGCAATAACCTAGCGATCCAAGGATTTACAGCACACTTAAGGGAACCAGCACACATCATTACCACAGCCACAGAGCATGCTTCTGTACTCCATGTCATCAAGCACCTGGTAGAAGCTGGCGGGTGTGATGCCACCTTCTTACCAGTTAATGCCAATGGAGCGATAGACATCTCCCAATTAAAGCAAGCTATTCGCCCTACAACTCGGTTAGTCAGTATTATGGCTGTGAATAATGAAATCGGCACAATTCAACCCATTGCTGATGTAGGCTCCTTCCTAGCTGCGGAGAATCAACAGCGAAAGCAACAACCAATCATCTTCCATGTTGATGGAGTCCAGGCGATTGGTAAGATCCCCCTTAGGATCAAGGATAATGGAATCCATCTATTTACCATCAGCGCCCATAAAATTCAAGGACCCAAAGGAAGTGGTCTACTCTACTGCCACCCGACTGTGCGGCTTGCACCCATCATTCACGGTGGTGGCCAAGAAGGTGGTCTACGCTCAGGTACAGAGAACATTCCAGCTATCGTAGGCTTGACAAAATCCGTTCAGCTAGCGCTAGAAAATATCCAGCCAAACACGGAAAGACTAACAAAACTAAGACAGCATCTCATCGATGAGTTAGCAACCATTGCTGATGTGCGCTTTAACAGCCCCCAAACCGGAGCACCACATATTGTTAATATCCAGTTTGTCGGTGTTAAAGGGGAAGTACTGGTAAACTTCCTTGAACAACAAGGCGTTTATGTGTCTATGGGCGCGGCTTGTACTGCCCGAAAACAAAGGGTATCCCATGTATTACAAGCTATTGGTCTCACACCAGAGCAAGCAGGATCTTCCATCCGCATCAGCCTCTCCCCGACAACTACCATGGAGGAAATCGGCTATGCCGTACATTGGATCAAAGAATCCGTAACTACGATTCGAGACGTATACAGCTAATAGAAACCTATATCCGGGGGGACGACCTAAAATGTATC
>SKHL01000133.1 GCA_007116995.1 Limnochordia bacterium | reverse complement strand
TGCGAAGCGCCTACTTCTCGGTACAGCGCAAGAAGGGTGGAGTCGACGAGTACGTCGACAGTTCGGGTTCGACGAAGAAGGACGACGAGGCCTATGACCTGATCATGCGCAACAAGGCCCGGCTGCTCGACCAGAGCGAGCCCGTGCGGTTCATCTTCAGCCACTCTGCACTGCGAGAGGGCTGGGACAACCCGAACATCTTCCAGATCTGCGCGCTGCGCGAGATCGGAGAGACGACCGAGCGACGTCAGACCATCGGGCGTGGACTCCGCCTAGCCGTCAACCAAGAAGGCGAACGAGTCCACGACCCTGGGATCAACAAGCTCAGCGTCATCGCCCAGGAGTCGTACCAGCAGTTCGCAGGGGCGCTCCAGGACGAGTACAAGCAGGCTGGCGCCAGCGTCGGATATGTCCGGCGAGGCGAGTTCAGCAAGCTCCCGCTCGTCGAGAACGGCGAAGAAAGACCGCTCGGCTACCGCAGGTCCGAGGAGATCTGGGAACACCTGAACACGTCCGGCTTCATCGACTCCGAAGGGCGCGTCCTGTCGACGTTCAGGCCCGAGGCCGAGGGATTCACCCTCAACCTCCCAGCCGCCTTCGACCGGGCCGAGGGGCAGATCATTGCGAAGCTCAATAACTGCAAGATCGAGAATTTCGTCAAGTCCAAGAAAAAGCGAAAGTCCCGCAAGCTCAATAAGGAGCTGTATGCCAGCGAGGAGTTCGAGGAGTTCTGGCAGCGCATCAGCCGCCGTACGACCTACTACGTCAAGTTCAACCGCGACGACATCATCGCCAAGGCGGTGGATGGCATCAAGGGCGAGGACAAGATTGAGCCATTGCGCATCCAGGTGACCCGGGCGGGCGTGAAGATCCTGCGCGGCGGAGCCGAGACCGAAGAACTCCGTCAGCGGTCTGCCGAGCTCGCAGGCAGCTACGACCTCCCCGACATCATCACCGAACTACAGGAGGCCACCTCTCTGACGCGCAGGACGCTGGTGGACATCCTTCTGAGATCGGACCGGCTGGACGATTTCATCCGCAACCCGAACGACTTCATCCAGATGGTCAAACGGCAAATCCTGGCCGTATTGGCTGCTTCGATCGTCGAAGGCATCCAGTACGAGCAGATCGCTGGGAGCATCTACGAGTTGCGTGAGCTGCAGAAGGACGGCTTGGAGGAACGCGACCGCTTCATCGACCAAATGTACAAAGTCAAGAACGAGCAGAAGACCGACTTTGACTACGTCGTCTACGACTCCGGCCCCGAGCGGAAGTTCGCTGAGTTGCTCGACTCTCGCGAAGACATCAAGTTGTTCATGAAGCTGCCCAGCAAGTTTAAGATTCCGACACCTGTTGGGGACTACAACCCAGACTGGGCAATCATCAAGCACGAGGACGGTGAGGACCGGATCTACATGATCCGCGAGACCAAGAGCACCTCGCAGAGTTCTCTCCTGCGTCCCTCCGAAGTTGCGAAGATCAGGTGTGGCACGAAGCATTTCGCGGCGATCGGCGTCGACGACTTCGCTAAGTCCAGTCCGGAGAATTGGAACCTATGAGCGCCGGGAAGTCAGTCCGTCTGTTCCTTGCCGACGGCACACCGGGTGGCTTACTGACGGCGGAGATCATGAACTGGACAGGCCATGTTGTAGCTGCACCGCGGTCAGAGTTGGCGGCGCTGCTCAAGCGCGACGAGACGAAGCGCACCGGCATCTACATCTTGCTCGGTGAAGATCCCTGCAACCTCTGAGGCCTGGTGGCCTACGTCGGCGAGGGCGATGATGTCTCCAAGCTCCTCCACCAGCATGCTCGCTCCCAAGACCAGAAGGGCAGGGATTTCTGGGACCGGGCCATCGTGATCACGAGCAAGAACACCAACCTCACCAAGGCGCACGCTCGCTACCTGGAGAGCAGGTTCATCACGCTCGCCCGGCAGGCCAAACGCGCCAAGCTTCTCAACTCGACCAACCCGGCACCGATCACGCTCCCCGAGGCTGATGTCTCCGATATGGAGTACTTTATCGAGCAGGCAAAGATCGTTCTGCCGGTGCTCGGCGTGAACATCGTCCGCTCGGCGGCTACTGCGGCGAAGTCGTCATCGGACAGCGACGGCAATCTGCGGGGTGAGTCGCCTATCTTCGAGCCCCGCGTCAAAAAGGACGGCATTGTCGCAGCTGCCCAGGAAGTAGATGGTGAGTTCACGGTCCTGGCCGGTTCGAGCGCTCGTATGCAGTGGATTGGCGGTGAGGGTCATGGTTACGTCGGCCTGCGGAAGCGGCTAGAGACTGACGGCATCTTGGTGCCGTTGCCCGACAGCAAGACGATGCACTTCACCCATGACGAGGTGTTCGCCAGCCCCAGCGCTGCGGCTGCGGCTGGCGTAGGCCGGGCCTCGAACGGCCGCAACGAGTGGGTTGCTCGCGACACCCTCCTCACCTTCGGCGAATGGCAAGACAGGCAGGTTGAGGACGGCCTGGAGGCGGTCCCAGCCACAGCCGATTAGGCGTCGTTGGGGCAGGTGGTGGCGCGGCCTCCATCCATGGATGGGGCCGTCTCGAACTCACGTGCGGAGGCGCTCAACACCGTGGCGTTCCACAACCTCCCCGGAAGGTTGCAGGCCGCTCGAAGTGTTCCTCATGCACATGGCATGGCTGTACATGCTGACGTGCAATTCACTCGCGCCAAGGCCAGTTAGGCACTCGATAGGCAACTCGAGGCGGCACCCCACACTTCGTCATGGTTCGCGCCGATCCCATATCCGCTCAGAAGGCCAGATGGTCGTGTTCGGAAGATTGACGACCGACACATCCGAACCCATCAATCACCGAGTGTCGTAGTCTTGGAGCATGCGCATACGTGTGAGCAAGTGGACGGACAGTAACACTGTCGATCCCGACATCATTGTGCTTGAGAGCGTCGATGGCGCCGTGTGGCACGACGTTGACACCCCCGATGCTGTCGCAGAACTGTCTGACGTGCTGTTCGTCGCAGAAGACGGGGCGCTGAGAGTCGACTTCGAAGACGGCTCTCCCGATCCATGGCTCATCGCAGCGAACCTTCCGTTGCAGGCAGGGCGCGGGCCTGACTATGCAGGTGCTCCTGAAACAGGCGACCCTGAACTTGACGACATCGACGACTTCGACGGCGGGTTCCGCGTCCTCATCAACGGGGAACGTTGGGGCAATTTCGAGACGTCATCGGGCGGGGGCGATGAGACGGCACCGTTCTGGGGGCCCTGTAAGCCGCCCCACAACACTGGCCGACGTGCTCGCCTCAAAGCGCGTCGACTGGTGGCGCAATGGTCTGAGTTCGAGGAAGATTCGATGGTGTCGGGCACCATCGGATGGCTGGTGTATGAGGTGGATGATCAGCGAGTGTGCTTCAGGGCAGACTTGGATGAGGACGGTTATGTCCATGACCTACAGGAACGAGCCGGCAGAAGTGACCGAGAGTTGCTCGGAGAGCTCTCATTATTCGCGAACCAGTCCGGCGATGCTCCCGGCGCCAAAGCCGGTTTGGCCGCAGCGGCAAAGAACGGAGGCGTCTGGGAGGGTTACCTCAACGAGCTCAATCCAGAATTTTCCGAGACCTGCTGGGGAGCGGCGACTGTCAACCTCATGTCAGACGGTCCTCAGAGCTGACGACCCTGAGCGCGTCGATCAGCGAACCCCTCGGGCGGAACCCGTCTGTTGTGTCTCTCGCAGAATCCAGGAACATTTTTGGGGGCCTTGAAATCGCCCCTCTGTTCAGAGATCAATTCGAGATCATTCTCTGGCTCAGGGGGTGACGAATGCCTGCACTCGTTCCCGGTTCGTTTCCATTGAGATGGCCCGGATTCAGCGGGGTCGGCTTCTCATGTACTTCCTGCGATCGGTGCACGGTGACCCTATCTACACCGGGCCTACGGTGCCGAACTTCTCAATACAAGTCAGTTATTGGCTTGGCGGGCTGGTCGCTCTCTCAACTCTTGAGTTCACGACATGGGGCGTCAGATTGATATCAAACTTTTCGGATAGCCATTCGACCACGTTGTTAGCGGCCTCCTGATCACTCAAGGTGTCAAGTGTGAGTGTCGTGACCCGCACCTCAAACTCGCCGCAATCAAGAAAAACGTCGGCAGAATTAATCGCCGCACCCTCTGGCTGATTGATTTCGTTGTTGTTTCCCATAACCGCAGAATACATCAACAGCTGTTTTGGAGCTACCGACGGACTGAAGCGCCCCGGGTTTCAGAGAGGCCTATAGGGCCCCGCGTTTTTTCGGCTCCATTGCCCGATCACGCAGTGCAGGCGATGGGCGACACCATTGAAACGGCGCTCTAATTGCGTTGAGGGCGATGCCGCCTAAATGGCGCAACAACTCAGACTTGAATCGTTGCGGGTCGATCCGCTGACAGGAACAAGTGGAATTGGCCCGCCCTTCCGTTGCTACTGGGTCTCTGCCGTCTCAGCTGCCTGGACATGAATGGATTCAAGCATTCGTCGGGCCTGGTCGAACCGCTGGTCTGACATGACGGTGTGGAGCGCTGTTCCGACGTCGGTTCCTGAGCGCTGAGTGTTGATCGATTCAGAGATCCAGGCAGCGAAGTGAGACCACCACGTTGCCTCAGGTTCGGGTCTGTGAGCGAAGGCCATGGCGATGAAGTCGGCGGCCATGACCAACCCACCGGCGATCTGACCTTCGTTCAAGACGCGGCTCTCAGAATACTCCATCAAGTCTGCCAACGCATCGGAGAAGTGTCTCGCGTCGTGATACTCGTAGACTTGGAGGAGTTTGGGGGTGCTTCGGATTTCAGCGGGGTGTGATGGTGTCGTGAAGGGGGCCCGGCGGCGACCGGAGGCAACAACGCTCGAGGACATCGCTCATGATGTCGGGGTACATCCGATGACGTTGTCGAAATGGCTCCGCCGAGCTGCGATCGATGACGGCGACCGTCCCGGCGCCACCACGGTGGAGTCGGCAGAGAACCGCTAACTGCGCAAGAGCGTCCGGCTGCTCGAGCAGGAGAACGAGGTGCTGCATCGAGCAGCTACGTATCTCGGTCAGGCGAGTCTCCCAAACCGATGATGTCCCGCTCGTGCGCGAGCTCGTCGCCGACGGGATCGGCGTCACGGTGTCGTGTCGGGTACTCGGTCTCGCTCGCGCCCCGTTTTCTCGGTGGCTGCACTCGCCGTTCAGCGACGCCCAGCTCGACGAGACATGGTTGGCGAACGCGATCTTCGATGTGCATCGTGGTGATCCCGAGTTCGGGTATCGGTTTCTCGCCGATGAGATCCGTCACAACGCCGAGCACGCCGACGTGTCGGATCGGGTCGTGTGGCGAATCTGCTGCGATCACCGCTGGTGGTCGGTGTTCGGTAAGAAGCAGTCGTCGAGGACCTCCAAGCCGGGCACCCCGTCACACGACACTCTGGTGGAGCGGGACTTCACCGCCACGAAATGGTCGGATCTCATGGGCCAAGTCGGATCAGCTGGCGACAACGCAGCCATGGAATCCTTCTTTGCGCTCCTGCAGAACAACGTCCTCCCGCGACGACCTACGCATCGACATCATCAGCTGGATCGAACGCACCTACCACCGACGCCAAGCCCGCCTCGGCCAATGAACACCCATCGAATTCGAGACCATCATGACCCCACAGGCGGCACCCGCCGCCTGACCAACCACTGTCACCTCACCGCGCAGCAGTCCCGTCGGTGACCCTGACAGAGCTGGGGTAAATCGCAGGTGAGTTTCTGGTCGGCACCACCGGGCCGTGCTGATTAGCGCCAACCCCGCTCAACACCGTTTGGCCTCGACAGTCCGCAACGGGTGGACTGGCGCCGAAGCAGCGGCGAAGCAAGGGGGCCCGAGTAATGCCAAGGGTCTCATGATCCAGCTGCCGATCAAGGGTGAAGTTGCGGTATTGAGGTACCATCCACTTTCACTCAAGACGTTAGTATCAGCGCATTGTGGTGGAAGTGCAAAATTGAGGAGTAAAGGACTTTGATCGCAAATGAGCGCTGGAGACAAGACCGACCACCATATTCAGGACGCTGCTGAGGCCTATCTCGTCTGGCAACTCCAACTCGCAATTGAGCGTTCGGATCTGGCCCTCGTCAAGTCCTCAGAGAGACTAAAAAAAGCTTTCGATAACTACATCGATCAGCGCGGTGTTCGCTCAGAGTTCGGCCGCTCAGAGTACAAGGCCAATGTTGACCTCGTCGTCCAAGAGCTCGCCGCGAAACTGGCTGATCACTTTCTTGGGCTGAGGCTCTCGTTCGAAGACGTTGAGAAGGACTACCGTGATCGAAAACTGAAGGGAGATCTTGAGATCCAGCTCTCGAAGGGCAGCCCAGTTTCAGTCTCCGTCAAGAATTACAAGAAGGGTTTCCGTCGTATCCAATTGTGCAGTGGAACATGGAACTCGTTCCTCAATAACTTTCTGTTTACTGCCGATGGCGTCGGAATGTTCATCGACCCGCGTGATGGTTCCCGCTTCAAGGGAAGCGACGTGGAGCGTCGGAATCAGATCGTGATCTGGTTAGGTTTGGAGTCATTGATCGAAGTCTACGAATTTATCGACGCTACAAATAAGAAGATACGCAAATTTTACATTGATGAGCCTGCAGCGCGGTTCTGGGCTGATGTGGAGGATCGTTGGAAGGCAGACTGTGCACTGTACGGCAATCTTGCTTCAGAGCGACTCTCGAGCGCACTCGATCAGGTGGAGCCGACGGCTGTCAAGCGAAGGCTGCTGCAAATGGCAGGACTGAGCTACGAGGAGGAGCTTCTCTTGCTCGGCCAAGGAAAATATCTCTGCAGCCTGTTCAGTGAACCGTATCGGAAGTTGCTGAAGGCCGCAAATGATGATTCGACCACGGTGAGCTATCAAGCTCGAAAGCAGAGTCTGATCTTCACGATCCGTGACGATCAAAATCGTTCTCTTGCAGAGGTTCAGGTGCCATTTACGCTTCAGAAGAATGGGGCTTGGCATCTTCCTCGCAGCCCCTATAAGGGTAAGCAGTACCACGAGAAGGAAGGCCTTGAGCTTGCGTATGGCGAGCGCCGACCGGCGAAGTCGCGGGAGCTCGCAACATCGACGAACACGTATCTTGATCTCGGTGCAATCGGCGTGACCTAGGCGCTCACTGCAATGAGGCGCAAGGCGCTTCGTGGGGCATGTTCGTGGGCTCGAATCCCGTCCTGCCGTCGGGTTGATCCTCGGAGACCGTTGACAGCGAGGCGCCTCGCCCGCTGTCGCACCCGGCGAGTAGGCTCACTCTGTGCAATTTGATGTGATCCTGACGAACCCACCGTTCCAAGATTCAGTGGTACGCGGCAAGACGCCCCACAAACTCTGGATCGACTTCACGAAGCATTCGTTTGGATCGCTCCTCCGTGAAGGTGGCATCTTATGCCAGGTTTCCCCGGGTAGCTTCCGAAGTCCTTCAAATGACATTCTTGACTTGATGAAACGTCATGAGACGCTCTACATAAGTTTGGACGCTGAGAGTCACTTCCCTGAGGTCGGTTCGTCGTTCAGCCATTACGCGATCCGGAAAGCGCCACAGAAAGGCATGCCCACAAAAGTCTACACTGGTACAAATGAATCCTCAATACTGCTGGACAACAACGTCTTCTATTTGCCCAATGACTTCTGTGCACTCTCAATGAGCATTCACCGGAAGGTCATCTTTAGCTGGCCGAATAAGTTGGGAGTCAAATGGGACTATGTGACCTGCCACAACATCAAGCTGAGGACTAGTGATACGCTCAGTAAGACCAAGACAGATGTGCATCGATATCCTGTCTTCCATACGAATAGACAGATTTGGTGGTCTTCAATCCAACAGGAATGGGCGGGATTGCCGAAGGTGATGTGGACCAGGAGTGGCTATACTAAGCCTTTCTTTGATGAAGGAGAACTTGGTGGAACGGACATGGTTTACTATGTCCCAGTGAGGTCGGCAATAGAAGGTGAACACCTCGTCAATAATCTCAACACACGGATAATGAAGTACATCCTGCGAACTGCAAGGTGGTCAGGCTTCGGGAATGAGAAAGTGTTTCGTGCGCTACCTGCGCTCCCCGTTGACCATTCCCTGAGCGATCCCGAAGCGTTTGAGTTCTTCGGGCTTAGTGATGAGGAGGTGCAGTTTGTCGACGGACTGCTGGGATGAGGTGCAACGGCAGATTTCTGAGCACTCGTACATGGCCGGCATAGAACGGACCGTCGCTCGCGTAGCGGCAACAGCCGAGATTTTCACGCCGACCGCACTGGTGATCGAGATGCTGAGGCGTCTCCCGATCGACTCCTTCGGTCCCGGAAAGAACGTTCTCGATCCGGCATGTGGCGATGGTCAGTTCTTGGTTGCAGCGAAATGGCTGAAGATATGTCACTTTGAGATGTCGAAGTCTGAGGCCCTCGGGGAGATCTTCGGTATCGACATCATGAGTGACAATGTCGAGCTTTGTCGGGCGAGACTCGGTGGTGGAACCATCGTGGTCGGTGATGCCATCAATCCCGATCGTAAAGTCCCCGGGCAGTCCGAGGATGACCGACGCGTGCTGCTTGAGTTGTTCAACGGTGCCACACAGCTCGACCTCTTCAGCTAGTCGGTCGGTAGGCACGAGGGTTGCCCAGAGCAGCCTCGGCGAGCACAGGAATCGAAGGGGACTGTTGCAGGTTCGGTAGACGGTTGTTGTGTTGTCTCAAGTGGCCGCCTGAGGTGCTGGTGCACGAGAGGTGTCTGGTCGAAAGTGCGAGGACGGAGGGTCGTCGCTGATGCGTCAAGCCGTCTCGTTCGTGAGAGCCATACGGCGTGAAACCGTCGAGAGCAACACATCAACGGCCGGGAGGCGCTGTCAGGGATCCTCAGTCGAACAGTGTTGGCTGGGTCACGGTGTCGGGGCCGGGCGTTGGATCAGGCGGTGCCTCGTCGGCTGGGTTCGGGACCGAGCCCAACAGGTCTGCGAGATGGCCTAGGTCACCCACCGCAACACCACCGAGGTCCAGCAGTTTCGCATTCGCCGAGCCCGCGCCAGGACCCGTCCACACTGCCACCCGACCGAAACCACGACCGATGGCCTCATGCGCTCCCCGCCACGTACCACCGGAGACGTCGTTGGTACACACCACCAACGTCAGCTCTGCGAGCCCATAGATCAGTTTGTTGCGGCCCATGGCGTTGGCGGTGGTGGCGCGCGCCGCAGGTGAGTACGGGCTGATGATGCACAATTCGCCACTGTGTGCTCGACGACGGATCTCGGCGCGCCGCGCCACCATGCGCATGCCTTCGTCGGGTACCCCCACCACCGGGACGCCCACGTCGAGTGCTGCGTCCACAGATGCCTGATCGACACCGTGCGCCAGACCGCTCACCACCACTCGCTGCCCGGCAGCCGCGATGCGTGCCACCGAGGCCGCGACCTCGACAGCCATCGGAGAAGCATTGCGCAAGCCCACCACTGCAAGGGCTCCGCGCTCGAGGAACTCCGTCGGCCCTGCCACGAGTAGGAACGATGGACACGCTGTGCCGAGACGTCGGCGCAGCCGGGCAGGGAACTCGTCGTCGAGCGCTGAGATGAGCCGCACCCCCTCATCAGCCAGCCGTTCACGCTCGAAGGCGAATGCGGTGCCGGCTGCGAGCAGCGCGGCGTATCGTCGGGCGTCATCGGCTGACACCGACGCCACTCGGGCGATCGCGGCGGCCGGCATCCCGAGGAGCACCGAGATGTCATCGACACGTGCACACAGCGCCCAAAACTCACTCGCGGTGAGAGGCGTCTGGCCGACATCGACGATTCGATTGCCGAGCAGCAGCGCAGCCAGCGACGCATCGGTCACATTCATGAGTCTCGCCCCAGTGCCGCGCCGAGGGCAAGGGCATGCACTGGCCCGGATCCGTGTTCCCGCAGCAGCGCACCCACCTCGGTGATGGTCCATCGGGAATCCACGAGGTCATCGACCAGGAGCAACGGCTCTGTGGGAGGATGGCCGTCGAGCGTGAACGCCCCGCGCACATTGCGCTCCTGATGGGCGCCGTTGCGCTGTGAACGCTGCGGTTCATGGGCGCGCGCTGGCACTACCACCGGGAGGTACTGCAGCCCGAGTGCATCGGCCACACGCAAGGCGAGATCGGGGACCAGTTCGGCGTGCCGCAGCGAGGGTACGCAGGTGACCCAAGCCGGAGCCGGCCGAGGTGCCCATTCGGCCACCATCTCCACCACCGCATCGATCAACCGTCCATCGAACCGACCAGCGCGCTTGCCGTCGGCCGCAAGCCGACCCCAGCCGGGTCCACCCCAGACGCTCAACGCACGTCCGGACTGCAGGCGCAGCTGCTCGGGCAGTTTGCGTCGATCGCGTTGGCGGCGGGGCTCGATCACCAGGTAGCCGCGTCGTAGGAACCGGTCGGCCTCGGCCACCAATGCTTCGTCGAGGTCCACGATGAAACGCCCGCCCTGACATACATCACACACTCCGCACGGCTCGGGTCGCGGATCGTCGAGCAGTGCGGTCAGGAACTCCATTCGGCACGGCTGGTCGGTGGCGTAGGCGACCATCTGTTCCTGTTCGAGCCGGCGGTCAGCTGTCACCGCTTGCACCCGAGCCGATGGGTACTCCCAAGCTTTGAGCGTTCGCTCATATGTCTGGCCCGACAGCCGGCGCAGCACACCCTCGACGGTCAGCTGCTTGAGCACCAACTCCACGTCACCGCGCTTGAGATTCACCGCTTCCAGTATCCGACCCTGGGTGACGGGGCCATCGGCCAGATCGCAGACCGCCAGCACCTCATCGACGGCAGCGGCTGGCGGGAAGGCGGTCTCGATGAACCAGTCCTGGATGCGCGCATCCTCGACACCGCGCAGCAGCACACCGACTGACTCGTCGAGCTGGCGCCCTGCCCTGCCCACCTGCTGGTAGTAGGCCACGGGCGAACCGGGTGCCTGGAAGTGCACCACGAACGCCAGGTCGGGCTTGTCGTACCCCATGCCGAGCGCCTGGGTGGCGACCAGTGCTTTCACCTGGTTGTCCTGAAGCATCTTCTCGGCCTCGACGCGCTCGTCGCCATCGGTCATTCCGGTGTAGGGCACCACGTCGTGGCCTTTGGTCTGCAGCCACGCCGCCACCTGTTGCACATCGCGCACCGTGAGGCAGTAGATGATGCCTGTGCCCTGGAGTTCAGGCAGCATGGCGTGGAGCCACGCGAGACGCTGTGCCACGGCAGGGAGTTCGATCACGTGCAGGCTCAAGCCGTCGCGGCCGAGCGGGCCGCGGATCACATGCTCGACCGCACCGATCTGCTCGGCCACATCGGCCACCACCCGGTCGTTCGCGGTGGCGGTGCAGGCAAGCACCGGGATCCCCGGACCCAAACCGGCGATCACCTGCGAGAGCCGGCGATAGTCGGGCCGGAAGTCGTGCCCCCAATCGGAGATGCAGTGCGCCTCGTCGATCACCATCATCCCCGGCCGACGACCGACGAGCGGCATCACCTGATCAGCGAACTCAGGGTTGGCGAGCCGCTCAGGTGAAACGAGCACCAGATCGACGCTGTCCCGCTGCAGCGCATCTGCGAGCTCCTGCACGGTGGTCGGAGCCGACGAGTTGATCGTGATGGTCCGCAGCCCGAGGCGCGCCGCTGCGTCAACCTGGTTGCGGATGAGCGCCAGCAGCGGTGAGACCAAGAGCGTGGGGCCCAGACCAGCGCGACGCAGCAGATGGGTCGCCAAGAAGTAGACAGCGCTCTTGCCCCAGCCGGTGCGCTGCACCAGCAACACGTGAGCGTGTTGTTCCACAAGTGCCTCGATGGCCTCACGCTGATCGTGATGGAATTCGGCGTCGGCGCGACCGGTCAACGAGCGCAGGGCGTCACGCAGTGCATCGGCCATCGACACCACAGTACGACAGGGGTGTTGCGACACCGTTGTGTCGGCTTGTTCACCCCTGCGTGTGCGCGGATGTACTCACGTTGGCCTGCATTCCTCGCCGACCGGCGCACCGCTCCTGGTCCTGGCCGCCCCAGACCCTTGCACTCAGGAGGTTTGACGCAGCAGCGGCCCAAACGTGGAGTGCGGGCGAGTCCTTCAGATCGGCACCAATGACGGTCAGCGGCGACTGGCTCGCTGACGGACTTCTGTCGCCAGATCGTGAGCGGACATCTCAACATCTTCCATTTTGAAGAGCTTTCGCCAAGAGACCGACGTGCCGAGTTGACCTCGGAGCCGTTCACGATCAGCAGGGCCGGCTACGGCATAGGAATAACTGCTCGGCCGAGTGCCCTTCTCGGGGTCCAATTTGACGAAGACCCACACGGAGTCATCGCCGTTGAAGAAACCATTGAGACTGAAACTCGAGTCTCGAGTGCTCTTCACCT
>SKHL01000053.1 GCA_007116995.1 Limnochordia bacterium | reverse complement strand
GGACTAGTGGAAGAAGCGATTGCCCGCACGGAATTAATTACTGTATCGCACAAAATAAAATTCTAAATAAATTACCATTAAAAGCAGGATTTCCTACAAATACTGAGAAATTTATACTATATGGTTTCTTTCTAAGGAATTCTAACGTTTTTTATAGGGGGCGTTCGATGGCTATTGTGCAGGAGGTCCATCTAAGTGATCTTGTTAAGGAAGTAGAAGAATTACGAGCAGAAAATGCTAAACTAAAGGAAATATTAGATCAACAAGATACTCACATCGCAGATTTAGAAGATGTGTTTCTCACTCTAGAAGAGCGAAGCATCCTGTTAGGTCGCTAGTATGCGAAACAAAAATAAAAGAAAAACAAGCTCCTTTCCAATCGTAGAGGATCTTGTTTTTCTTTAAGCTCGAAACCGCCCTATCTTTAGGATTTCTCCTATATTAGCGTGAGGGTCCTTCACGATATCGATACTTCCATCAATAGCTGTAAATAGTGTAGTCACACCAGGCCCATGCCCTGCTAATAGACAATCTGAATGAACCACCACTCCAATAGATATGGCTCCTGATCGATAACTCCGCCCAAAGCGATTGTCACTATCCTCAAGGGCCACTAAGTCGCCAAAACGAAGTTGAGCTAAACCTAGTCTGCTAATCTCATCCTGATCACTCGTAGTGATATCATAGTCGCCTGTCGCTGTATCAGGCGAACCAAGTCCCGATCCCATCAGTTTACCAGGGACTGTATGGGTGACAGGAATAACCAATCGTCCACCCTTATCCTTTAAGCCCATTACATCAAGCAGCCTGGGATCGACATTATAGACTGTAATGCCTGGGTAATCTAATAGCTTTAATCCCTGACCATAAGCTTTGATCATTATCTTGTCTTCAATGCACATTTTTTCTATATCTTGATCCGGAAAATCCATAATTACATGCTCAATGCCCCCATGGGTACCGGTCACCATTCCCTTTGCGCCCTTGGCGTCACCGCTCACAACCTGGCATGAGTTACCAATACAAGCTAGCATATTATACCCTTGATTCCGTGTATCTGAGCGATTCATGTCACTAACAGCTGCCGTTGACACACAAGGTTCTACATGGTCGCCAGCCCAACCAAACGCACTATCCCCAAGCTTAACATTGTAGGTGATCCCACCAGTACCTGGTAGGGAAAAGGGAACTCCCTCTCGATCAATTCGATACGCTCCCCTTCGCAATGGAGGTGCAATCATCCCCATGACTGACATCATTACTAAAGCACCTTGATTAGTCCTCAATCGATTCACACCCTTGATTAATGATTAAACTAATTATCGTGCTCAGCTGCTTCCTGTTCCTGCTGTTCCTCCTGATAATCTCTGCGTAAAAGGACATACTTTAGTATTACTACTGCGATAATAACCCCAATCATATCTATCAGAACATCGGTAAAGGCTCCAGTGCGATGCGGGAGGATACTTTGGTACCATTCATCGAGCCCAGCCAAGATCATAGTTAGCACGAATCCTAAGGGAAGAGCTTGTTTACGCAATCGAGGCATCCCTCGCAGTGCGAAAACAATTAATCCAGCAGCAACCCCATAAGCTAGAACATGCCCCAATTTCCGAATATAAAAAATGAGAGCTTGAACATCAGATCTTGCTAGATTTGGAAACCAATCAAGTAAACTACTAGTCATGCTCCCAGCACTAGATTCAGGTTGTGCAGAAAAATAGAAAATCGATAGGGCGTAGAGCATTACCAACATCCACCTTAGCAAAACGAAACTCCCCTTCTCAGAAAGAAAACACATGAACGGGTACGAACCCTATCCGTTTCTAATAGAACAAGAATGTTCGCTGGCCTAGTTTAAGGCCAGCACAGATCGACTAGTTGACCACATCTCTACCACTATACTCTGGGCAATCACGACACTTGTCCATTACATCCAAATCCATTCGCCAAGCATGCCTTGAGCAATAATACTCCAAGCGCCCAGTGGAGTCACCCTTATCCTGTGCATGGATACACAGTTCCATCAGAACACCCCCATTAAGGATGATATATTCTTAATATATTCCCCTTTAGGATGTTCTATACGGCTTAAGATATCTTAGTCGATTGATCATCTGCCTCCGGCACCATCTCTAGCAAATCTTCAAGTAACTTGCTCAGTGCCTTCGATTGGCGTAACAACTCATAACGCTGCTCTGAACTTAACCCTTGCAGACGATAGGCGTTAGCCTTTACCAAATAATCCCCAGAACGAGCCAGAGAATTGACTAGTTTATCTGGATCCCATTCCTGACTCGTATCATCTTTAACTTTACTATTTGGTTTTAATCGAATCTTTCGCACAGCTTCCTCAATACTGATATCCTTCGCTGTCTCTACAAGCCTAATCACTCTCTTGGCTTCAGCCCGTGTTAAGCTGTAATAGATAACAGAATCTAGTATCGTATTAACTAACTTCTCGCTTCCCATCTTATGAGCAAACCGTTTAGCTAAACTAACGTGAGAAGCCGTCAGTGGCGAACTGCCATCATAAAAGTTATTTAACAGGGCATCCTGGAACCGAGTATCAATATCTAATACTCCTAACCAATCATTTAACGTAGTCCGTGGAATACCTAACTCTCTACTAGCCGCTGTTTTGCTTATCCCAGCACTGTCCATATAGGTCTTTAATGCCATAGCCTTATCCACAGGATTTAGATCCTCGCGTTGCAGATTTTCCACTAACTGAACCTGCCGCTCCGACTCAACACCGCTAAGTACAACAGCATGAATACTAGCTCTACCTAGCCTGAGACACGCTTTAAACCTACGTTCGCCAGCGACCAAGCGATATTTAGTCCCTGAAGCCATCACTAATATGGGTTGGAGCATCCCAACTTCGTTAATAGAATCTGACAGATTGGCTAGACTCTTTGCATCTAATCTAGTGCGAATTGATGGTGAGCTTACAATGATTAGATCAACAGACAGTTCAATAACTTGCATCAGTGTAACCTCCTGTGTCTAAGAAGGACATATAGTCACTCAGAAAGAAACGGCCAGATTTGACGGTTCCACCGGTTTATCGAATAAATCGTGATTTACTAATTAGTGTATACCCTCGCGTTACGTGAGATGCGGGTGCGCAGTCTAGTTGTGACCTGGTCTAAATAAAAACCCAGTTACCCTTCGGGAACGTTCTGTTTCTACGAAAAATTCAGTTCCTGCTGGAATATCCACATCTCGTCCTCGAATAAAATATCCTCCAGCTAAGCCAATCGGACCTAATAGCAGTATACCGGCCATACTAGCGCCCGCGGCTAATTCAAGCGAACGATTCTTCTCTGTTGCTTTCTCATCTACCTTGATTCGGATAGCATTTCCATCTAAGGCGGGAACACTGCCGAAATCGATCACAACACGACCATCACGGCCAAGCATACCAGCACTACTCACCTCTGTAACGGTACCAACACCTTCACTACCAGCGGGAATTACCACTCTACCTTCAACAATTACATCTTCAATCACGCGATACTGAATATCCTCACCGACACGCGATTCTCCAGAATCCACTGATGACAAGAGTCGGATCTTCACGAGTGATTGTTCCTTCAGCTCTAGTGCTTTTACATCTAATTGAGTGGTACCCCAGATTAGCATCATCAACTGCTCTATTCTCTCAGCCAAAAATCCTTGCTCGGGAGCGCCTAATAGCTCTGTTTCAATCTTGTCTAATCGATTAACGAGAGGTTGTCCTCCTGTTAGTCGTGCTGAAAAACCCCACTCCGCCAAATTCAATTTCAGTTTTAAACTAGCACTACCCGACGAATTGACATCTAAAAATGATTGCACTCTATCAATTCGAACTAACACAGCCCCTGCCTGCGTTGTTCCATAAATTTCCTGTTCCACCCGATCCACACGCTCGAGCAAGGCACCTGATTGAACTTGTCCATACAATAGTTCTTCTACCGCGCTTAAGGTAGACAAGGGTGTTACCGTGGCACTAGCACCTACCGGCACCATCCCCAACAATAAACCTGTTATTAACACTATACTGATAAACTTCATAGTAACCCTCCTATGAATTGGGATTGAAGACAGTTTTAGATACCCCTTCACTTAGTTAGAAACGAATAGAGAACTCGGCAGTGGCCATATTAGTTTTCGGCTCAGAAGCACTGTCCATATTATCAAAATCAATCAGCTTATAATTTAGTTGCAAGGATGTTTCATTATTAATCACATAGCTTAATCCAACTAAGGCTGTTTTCTTGGCTGAAGAAGATTCCGATCGTAAGCTGTCCTCAGATGCACCAATAACAGCTAACCGCTGGTTTCCCTGACCACTATCCTCTAACACCCGTGAGTTCTCAGCCATCCACTCTGATGTAAGACCTAACCGTAACCGTCCTTGTGGTATGGGGATATCCAATCCTAAGCTGGTACTAGCAGGACTTCCCAGTTCCGCTAATGACTTGAACTCTGAATCCACTTGACGATAACCCGCACTAACTAATACCATATTTGGTAAGCCATATCTGACATCCAAATTCGTCGTTGTCAGCTGGGAGGAATCCGGTTCAGAAATACGCATCTTATCTCGACCAGTGCTTACCAATAGTTCACCAAATCGAAATGAAAATTCATATCCAGATCCGCTGCTTACAGCAACCTCGCTCTCTACTGGCTGATATCCTGATTGAAGCGCATGTAAACTCCCACCAACCTCTAATTCACCTAGACGTACGGTTGCACCCACCTGCATAAATCCAGACCCTAATGGAGTATGGGTATTATGTAAATATTGCCCTTCTACGCTTACATCATCATTAAATAAATAAGTGCCAGCTAATCCGGCCATCTTAGGATTCTCCTCTGAATCACTAAGCTTGACAAACCGGGCTCCGACTAGTAAGTCATCACCGACAGGGACTAGACTATTCATTACGACATTCAAAGAGTCAACATCGAAGTGTAAATCGCTTAGTGGGACTACATCCAAATCATCTAAGTGTATTGTGGATGTATGCTGTACATCCTCCCATAAACTAGGACGTATCACTGGATAATTAGGAATCCACAACCCCTTTAATTCTTGCTGGGTGCTCGATGTAACTTCGGCCTGCAAAGTCAAATCTCGTTCAGCTAACAAAACCTGCTCTGCTCGTTGAGAAACCAGATTATTCGAGGAGGCAAACGGTTTCTCCTCCTTGACAGCGTAGCCTAGTACCGTTAACTCCGTTTGAAACTCCAAGGCTAGTCGACGAAGAATATCAATAGACTTTACGCCTAAACGATGATACTCATCTACAAGCTGATTATAGTTATTAATCATGTCTATTAAATTAATCTTTTTACTCATCCCAAAACGCTGAATCGTTGAGGTGTCATCGAGATCAATAAACTGCAGGATTCCTGCTAGTATCAAGGCGACTTCGTACCGATTAAGCTCATCTGTGGAAAATGCTAGAGGCAGAAAGTGGTTTTCCGACAAACCAGTAACAGCACCATATACCCAGTCACCTTGGGGAATAATGCTAAAAGAATTGGCTGTTGCAGGCACTGCTAACACCAAAACCAATACTATCGCTATAACCATTGTTTTCCCCACAACAAACCCTCCTTTACCAAAATGTCATTGGAATTCCTGTATTAAAAGTAATTCTCCAAACTTTGTCAAAACCCTTCCGCCTAGGAAAAAATACCTACTTTTAGCCTGTGATGTCTCTGCGATGGCCACATATTTTCACTTGGTTGATCCAGCTCTTATATGCCGTTCGGCTAATATAACAGCTACCAAATCATCAATGGGTTCTGGTGGCACTTGCATCGAAACTGGGATAAGCCTTCGCCATCCCGTTGGGGGATAAAATCTCCAATACCTTTCCCGTGCTTCCACACTAGATCGATGTTCATCAATTAGCACTACCCTATCATGTATATGAGGCATTGATAATAATAATTCCGAGACAAATTCCTTTGACCCAGTGCGGTCACCAATGACAACAGGACCCTGACTGGGAAGGACTGCTTTAACTTGACTAACAATCTCCTGACGGTTAATCACCATTTTCATTAACACCGAGTTCCCATCAACTACGGCGAGCCCACATTTTTCTCGACCTGGATCAATCGCCAGAATCCCCTCATCTACTCTCTCCAAATCCACCCCCCCTTACTATACTAAATTCGTTCTCGACTTTAACGATATGACGGTGAGAAAAACATATAGTCCCTTTCGTTCCATAGTCTTCTGACGAAGACTCGCCCATGTCGTCAAACATCATTGGAGGACACCACAAAGCAATGGAAATCGGAGTTCGAAGACATGGGTATGCTATAAGAGAATCCACTACTTACCGGGTTGATAGTCCCTCAAAGGACAGGACATACATCCTTCCTTAACGCATAGAAAAGAAGTCCTAGTTTCCTAGGACTTCTTTTCTATGTCTAAAACTTAGAACTTAAACTCTAACCCAGCCTTAACTTCTTGAACATTTAAGGTTGTAGTAGTAAATCCGCTAACATCCAGCGGCAATATGGTATCTTTTGTGACTAAGCTAGTGCGTTGAGCAATTACGTTTAGCTTCACACTATCGGCGAATCCATACGTAGCCTTAAGAGAATGAGTTGCTTGACTCCCGTAGTCAGTTGCAAATTCACCACGAGGTATTAGTACCCTTAAGTCATAACCAAGATCAACATTGGCTCCATTTACTTCAAGACCATAACCAACATCAGCTGTTATAACATGCACGTCACGGTCAACTTCTTCCCAACTACTAGGATTTCTCCAATTGTCGGTTAACCATTGATTTACTAAGCTATAACTACTACCGACAGCTAAATCGGGACTAAATAGATTTAAATCGGACACAGCTAAGGTAAATCTGCTATGCTGAGTTTGCTCCATCCGACCCATAGCACCTGAAATGGTTAACGGAACACCTAGCACTAAATCTTGAGATACAGTAATCATGTTGGCATCGATTACTTGAGTAGTTGCATTACGCTCATTATACAGTCTAGCATCTACAGCAACACCTAGTACATCTGCTTTAGCACCTAACTCTAAGCGAGTATCAGCATCACCATCATAGAAATTTCGTTTGGCCAATACGCCTTCACCAAAGTTATCTTCAGCTTTAGCCCAAGTAGCATCTACTGCTACTAAACCAAAGTCTCCATTTAACTTTACTTCATACAAACGATTATCAGTTTCTTCTTCGTTATCCATGGCTACAACACCAGCATAGTCTACGCCAAACACATTTCCGTTTACACCGACAAGAGCGGCTGATGTGCCTACAAAGGACTCAGCATCATCAAGCAGTAGGCTGTATGCAGCTTGTACACCAAAGACAGGTGTAAAGCTATAACTACCACCTACGGCTAATACGTCTTCGCCAGCCCTGCGACCAAATAATGCATTGGTATTAGCACCTAACAGATTTACATCGGCTAATACACCAATCTCAGGTCTGAGATTTACTACATAGGAGCTAAAGCGATTACCAATCTCTCCACCCCTTAGCTTCCCACCTATCACTCGACTCACGGGAGATGCACTTAACACTTCAATGCCATATCGATTAACATCTAAATCTTGACCATCAACAATATTCCCTTTTAAGTCAGTAAACACATTGACTGTTACAGTCTCACTAGCTTTTACTGCTAGATTCAGCTTGAACTCTTGGTTGACGCTAATACCATTGGCTAAGTTAGTTTGATATACTCTGCCACCGGGGTTACCAAATACATACGAAGCTCCGCCATCATCAGCTTTGCTAACGTTAGCATTTAGATTTCCGCTGAACTTAACCCGCTCAGTTTCTGTTTTAAAATCAACGTAGTCTACTTCAAGACCAGTTAGACGCTGATCCACATTAGCAACCGTTGCTTCATTCGTTGTTAACCGAGCATCTACATCAGCCACTGTTTGATCTAATCCAGTCACAGTACTGTCAAGTCCAGTCACAGTACTGTCAAGTCCAGTCACAGTACTGTCAAGTCCAGTCACAGTACTGTCAAGTCCAGTTACTCTCTGATCCAGACCAGCTAGATCCTGATCAAGTCCAGCCACACTAGTTTCCAATTCAGATACGCGAGAGTCGATGCTTGCATACAGCATCTCTAACTTATCAACACGTACACCTAGCAATTTTAATTCTGCACTAAACTCGTCAGATAATGCTAGAACACTAGCGGCTACATCTGCTACTTTTTGTTCTAGTGCTGCCTCTAAACTAGCTACATCGCCACGAACAGCATCGATTAAGGCGTTAACTTCTTGCCGATTCTGACCTAGTTTTTCTTCTAGTTCGGTAGAAAGCACTTCAAATGCTCTGTTCATACCAGTAAAACGCAATTCAACAAGTCGTTTAAAGGTTGTATAATCGCTGGCTAAAGCTCCATGATCAGCGGCTACTTTATCCACAGATGCGACTACATCTGCTAGGCTTGCTGCTAATAACTCTTCTACAATGGCGCGGATTATATCTTCGTCCACCTCAGCCATTTCTTGCACTACCCGTTCGATAATGGTAGTTTCGACAATTGTTTCTTTTGCTAGTGCTTCAGCGTCAGCTAAATGCTTTTGGGCTAATTCTGACACTAATCCACTAATAATCTCTTCCGCTTCTGCAGTTAACTCAAAGGGACGCTCAATCGGTTGACGCTCAACAATTTTCTCAATCGGTTGTTCTACAATTGTCTTCTCGACGACTGGTAGTTCGATCTTAGCCAATTCATCCTTAACCAACTGAGTTAAAGATGCCTTTGCCGCCTCAATGTCTGCTAATACATCAGCAGTTATTTCCTTCTGTACACCAGCTGTACTACGAGCTACTTCACTAGCTACTAGAGCTTCTAAGCGAGATAATGTCCGGGCAAATACCATTGCAGCCTCATAACGGGTTAGCATCCGAGATCCGCCATAGGTTCCATCTGGATATCCCTCGACTAAACCAACAGCAGCCAGTTCGATAATTGAGTCATAAGCCCAGTGATCCGCAGGCACATCAGCAAAAGGATTTGTTGAAGCAAAACCTGAAACTGACATACTTACTACGAGTACTAAAGCTAAGATCAATGTAAGTCTTTTCGTTTTCATTGAGTAAGTACCTCCTAAATTTCTATGTTTGTCCATATTTGATATAGCCCCGTTTCTAGATGTGTTGCTATGAGTTTCCATGTTTCCTCACGGCAAAGCGCATACTAGCCACAAAGACCCCCCAAGAGTATCTCTGGCTGAAAAAACACTACTCCTCCTTTCTATCTAGCACTCCAGAGACACATTACGTTGAAAGCATATTGTATAATAAGTAGTTACTTCTATGCCACTCAGTTAGAATCCTTCTCGAAAAAGTACTTTTTTGCGGGGGTAACATAAGAAATATTGGAAAAAGGTAATCTTCTCATTGAGAAGATTACCTTTTTCCTTAAACTCATTCTATAAGTCGATGCTACCAGTGTTCAGTGCCCATGTGTGCCGAACTTGATTTTAACTTGTTTGATGGTGTTACCAATGGATGTTGGGCAACATGGGGGTCTACTCTAGGTTGTTTCGCCAAGCTGGATCCTGCATGGAAAAATCAATCAATCGATATCCAGCAAACAGTTCCTCTTGCTGTGATCCAACCCGCAATCTCGATCGACCCTGGACACCGTTTTCCTTTTCATCTGTCCACACATCCCGAATAGTAGTGCGACTGATATCCCCATCCCGATGCGCTAATTTTACACTTTCACCATGCCCCTGGTTTGCCAAAGAAACCCCAGTCTCATTAACCCAAACGGGTATCCAAGCTAGCATGTTAGTAGAACTTAGCACAAATAGTTTTTCCTTAACTACGATATTATTTACTATCGATTCTTCTACAACTGTGATCTGAGCTCCAAACACATATATTTCATCTCGTAATTCGACGGCTAATTTCAGAGCTGATTCGACGGCTACTTCGTATCCGACCACATCCTGAGGCCACTGATCAGGCCTATTTGCCACGATTTTTTCATTATCTATGCCATAATGGTGCATCAGAAATTCTGCAACTAGGGCCTGATATACGTCCATCACAATTTCTTTAGGCATTGCTACAAATAAGCTGTTATACTGTGATAAAGAAGATGGTGTATCTTTTGCAGACATATCCTGGTAGAGTTGCAATACAGTTAAATCTAACTCAGCTCTACTAGCGTAGTGTTCAAGTATTTCGCGAATTATTATATCCTGGTTCCGCCCACGTTGCTCCCCGTCGATCATATGCGTATTCAAGAACGTGGCTACAAGCATTGCTGCCTCTATCCGACTATAATTAAACTCTCGAGCTATGGCGATCGGGTACATAATCAATTCCATCTCAACTAAATCTGTTAGTGCATCAAAAATCCAGTGTTCGGGTGGGATATCATGAAATGCAGTTGCGTCTATACGTGGTGTGAATACTAGACCAATAAATAAAATTAAAATTAGGCAAATTCCTGATTTCAAATGGTCTCCCAATACTAAGGAATCCAGCATCAAGCATTTAGAGTATCCAAGTTTCCTCTTAAGCTGATGTTTCTGGCCCCAGACTCTAGGGTAGACACCTCCTTTGGAAATGGGACAAAGAAAAGGACGACTGACATACATCAGTCACCTACTTAGATTCTCTATTTATAGGCAATATCCTGCTATAACTAACTGGTACATTATCCCAAGGACCTGCTATCAAGACATTACTCTGCTACCTCTGCTACCACCTCTAACTCAAGCTTAAGGGGGCCTACGGCGGCCCATGTATCCATAGCTGCCTTAGCTATAATGGTAACAGGACTGTCAGATTCTTTGACTCTAGCAATGGTGTCTAAGAAGTCAGCTCCGGAAACTTCCACAGCTTCTAAGTCAGATTGGGTGATCATACCTCTGCTAATGGCCACTCTATTGGCCTCACCTAATAAGGCAAGAATCTGCTTCTGTGCATCTGCAGTTGTCCCTCGCTGCACTGAAACCTGGGCTAACGTGGTTCCTTCTAAGAATATTAGCTCGTTAGGTATTAACAAAAGATAGGTATTCGCTGGTTCTCCCACAATAGTATTACTGTAGGATACAGCACGAACTACGACTAACCCTCTGTGTTGCGTAAGGGCATGAGCCGCTAAATCAAAGGCATGTTGAGGCAGAACGATAGCAGATTCAGTTTCACCCTCTAAACGAGCTCCCGTGCGCAATGCCACGTCATCCGTACGCTTAAGAAACTGGGTCAGCTTCTCTGTTGCTTTTTCTATGGTACCTCCACCCTCAAATACCTGAGCATAGATAATCTCATCTGCCTGTAAGGCAACATTACTATATCGTACTTGGTTTTCAAAGATGCGATAGTCCTCAACGAGATACTCATATTCTTGTAGTAAAAGCTCTAGTTCCTCGTGCAAGAATCTGCGTCGTTCTTCTAAGGCTTGCATAGCATCTCGCATTTCCTCACTAGCTTCACGAAGATAATCTACTCGTTCTCGCTCTTGCTGTACTTCCTCCTTAGCCACAGCTAGATCGTTGACCACCGTATCATATTGCGCTCTGACTTCCTCCATCTCAGTCTGGACTTCAGCTAATTCAGACGCAGCTTTATCCCGCTCAGAAACCATGACATCTAAACTAAGCTCCATATCCACAATACGGTTGGTCGTACTCTCTAGTTCGCTACGACTGACCGATAGTGCTTCTTGGATCGACTTCATCCGAAATAAGGCTGTCCGGACATCATTAGAAGCTATCGTCAAGACAGCGATGGAAGAAGCTGCGATAAAAATACCTGTAACGATAGTGATTAGCATACCGGTATACTTTGGACGTAACCCAAATAGGCTCAAACGTTTCCGACCAACCTTCATGCCAATCTTATCTCCGAAATAAGCAATAAGCCCACCCACCACAGCAAGGGTGAAGATAAGAGTGAAGCCATACATATCGCAGTCCTCCTTTCTTAACGATAATCCATATTAAGAATATCATACATAATCGGACAAAGCAATTTTTTACACCAATCAACAGCCGTTATACCTGAAAATTTGGGCCTAGATAATACTGGCGAGCTAAGGGATTATCTGCTACTTCCCAGGTCTCTCCTGATACCAATACCTCTCCTTCCCTCAGTATATAAGCATGATCAGTAATTCGTAAGGTCTCTCGTACATTGTGATCTGTAACTAATATTCCTAAGTTCTTGTTACGTAGATCGTCTATGATTCGTTGAATATCGATAACAGCGATGGGATCTACACCGGCAAAGGGTTCATCTAGTAATAGAAAATCAGGCTTAGTGGCTAACGCTCGGGCGATCTCAGTGCGCCGCCGTTCTCCTCCTGATAGTTGAGATCCTTTCTGCTCACG
>SKHL01000201.1 GCA_007116995.1 Limnochordia bacterium | reverse complement strand
GTTGAAAGAGGAAATCACCACTCGCTCCTCTAATCCCATAGATTCAATCTGCTCCATCAGGGCCCGCTCTATACCAGGATACAGTATTACGCCACTCTTGATCTCAATATTATACATCAGATCAAGACCCTTGAACTCCTGAAACACCTGGTTGAGAGTTACAATCCCCTGGTCACTATATTCCTTGGAAAACCAGCCTCCAGCATCTAATTCCGCTAACTGTGCTAAGGTGTAATCCTTCACCAATCCAGTTCCATTGGTGGTACGATTCACTTGCTCGTCATGAATTACCACTAAGTGACCGTCCTTACTTAGCTGCACATCAAGCTCGATCCCATCCGCACCTAGCTCTACCGCTTTACGAAAAGCACTGATCGTGTTCTCTGGGGCTAGAGAACTAGCACCTCGGTGTGCAATAACAAGTGTTTTAGCCATCTGTAACCCTCCTGGTTTTCTCCTATCTCTGCATTTTCTCGCGTAGAGTTGCACAAGTCAACAAGTCTTTCGCCAGTAAATTCTCTCAATTCAATGTAACAAGTAAATTATACTGATAAGTTTGTCAATAAAAAAAATTTCTTACGCCATCTCTATCCGCTTAGGGTAAGGGTTTGCTTTTAACCACTGAACCAACTGGTACCCAAAGGTTATCGATACTCGCCACACCAGACATCTTCATTATCTGGCATGACTAATTTAGACCAAAGAAAAAACATGACGAAATACAGTAGACATAGGATACTGACCTAACTGGTCAACGGATACCCATTGATACTCACTGTTAGGAGTAGGCTCAACCAGGATAGGATCTACCCATTTCTCAGGACTCGTATCCATCTCTAGCTGAGATACGCTGCATTGACGCAGCTGAATCAGCCACTGCTTGTGGCTAAATGTGTAGCTGGTCAGCGCATCTCGGATCTGATATTTTGGCGAGGTCTCTGACACCTGCTCTGTTGGGACTTGCTCTACCCAAGGCAACTCCCACAGCCCCTGTAAAAAAGCGCCATCATTTCGGCGGCGTATCAGTATTTCTCCATTTTTGTTATAGAAAACGAAAATCGTTACAGGTACTACCGGTACTGCCTTTCCGTTACTTCTATTTGGTAATGCTTCTGCCATAGATAGTTTTTCCGCCTGGCAATACCAGATGAGGGGACACCCCTGACAACGAGGTTTTTTTGGCAGACAGATGGCTGAAGCTAAATCCATTAGAGCCTGGTTAAAATCGCCAGGACGTGTTCGAGATAAATAAGGTTCTAGCAGGTCCTTAAGATGATTCTTCGCTGATTTAGTTGTGATATTTTCTGACACGGCAAATAGTCGCGATGCCACTCGTAGCAGGTTGCCATCCATCGCTAGATAGGGTTCCTGAAAGGCAATACTAAAAACAGCATTCGCCGTATACTCACCAACTCCGGACAAGCTACGGAAAACCCCGTAATCCCGAGGTACTACCCCGTCATACTGCTCACTTACCTGCTTAGCGGCTTTATGCAGGTTCCGTGCCCGGCTGTAATATCCTAGCCCTTGCCACAAGCCTAATACATCTTCTTCGCTAGCCACTGCTAAGTCAACAACACGCGGCAGAGCAACTATAAACCTTCGATATTTCTCAAGCACAGCCTCAACTCGTGTTTGCTGCAGCATAATCTCGGAAACCCATATCTGATAGGGATCGCTAGTTTGCCTCCATGGCAGGTCTCGCTTGTTCTGATCATACCATTTCAGTAATGCTACACCTAGTTGAGACATATCCCCTTTAACCTTCTTCAACTTCGACCTCATCCTCTTTTATAGCTAGACTATTAATTATATGTTCGCTACGGAATTTACATACCCTCTATTCAATCATACCTACTGCTTCTGCTATAACGCATCATCAACTAGCGCATCGCCTTGCGACTTGGATGTTGCCATACCATTAACAAAGCATCGACTTGGTTCCAAAATACTTCTGGGCCCATCTCCTTCTCCCTAGTATTATACGTGTTCGGCAGACCAATGCCTCCCCCTCCTACTGTTACCAGTCCAGCCTCTGACAAGGTTTTCATCAACACTTGCATATGCCTTTCTGTTATAGCTAGTCCCGTTCGCTCACTTAAGAATTCTGCCATGGTCTTCATGGTAGCGGCTAGTTCCCGCTTTCCCGCTACCTTCCGTTCTGCGATTAAGTCAAGCAAACTCGTTACCAGTAGTTCGGTGACTTCATCTATCGTAGGTTTTGCTACCACCATGTTATCTACCTCCTCCCACCAATTCTACTGCTTCTCTGTAGCTAAATTCAAAACAATTTCCCAATACTCGGGTAGCACAGGCATCACCGATAAACGGGATAAGCGCACCAGTTCCCATCGGGAGAATCTAGAATCGGCCTTAATCTCTTTTAAGCTTACTGCATGATTTAATTGGTATTTAGGCACAAGATCAACCACGACCCAGCGCTTACTGTCTGCAGTTGGATCGGGATAGGGATGGGAAACGACCTGAGCTACACCAACAATAATGCGTTGTTTACCGGTATGGTAAATAAACGCTTGATCCCCTGGTTCCATCTGTTTGAGATATTTAACGGCCTGAAAACTGCGCACACCATCCCACATATCTTTCCCTAATCGAACCAGATCCTGATAGGAGAAGACGTCAGGCTCTGTCTTTAGTAACCAGTAGTTCACTGGAGTTCCTCCTTTTATCGTCCCAAATTTACCAAGTTACATAATAACTAGCTAGACTATCTGTATCTAGAATAACCGCTTTGCCGAGTAGGATTGGGATCGCTTACCCTGCAGACTCCCGTTATATAAATCCGGTGCGCCGCTTTGAACCACCAAATCTGATTCATTAAGGTAAATCCCAATACAATCATAGAAGCTCTCTTTGGTATCATACTTATCCTTTCTCATTCGGGCAACCTAGCTTGAAGTCCTGCATCAATCTACACCTATTAGCCTTCCATCAGGATACCTAGAAAAAAATTCATATTTCAGTAAAATATCTCTTGCCTCTTGCTAGAAAGATGCTATAATAGTTATTGGCATCTTAAAAAGAGAGGAGGTAGTTTCATGAAATCCGTAAAAATATTACTTAATCTTATGACTGGTCATACATTAATATATGTAGCAGCTATCCTTAGTGTAGGATTGGCTACGCTTTTTACAACCTTAGCTCCTTTGGTGATTCGGATCACCATTGACTCCATTATCGGAGATCATCCGCTCAGTGCGCCACCGTGGATTGAATCGTTCATCCATCGAATAGGCGGGCTAGAAACTTTGCAAAGTTCTCTATGGGCACCTGGAGTTTTGGTGATTATCATCACACTACTCCGGGGCCTTTTTCTTTTTCTCAAAGGAAAATGGGCCGCCCAGTCCAGCGAATCTATCGCCAAGCGATTACGG
>SKHL01000326.1 GCA_007116995.1 Limnochordia bacterium | reverse complement strand
TATCCCATGGCCAGGAGCCTGCAGAACACATCAAAGGGTCTCCTTAGATGATGTTGCTATCATCCGAAATCATCATCCTGATGCGGTCATCGCTGTTCACCCAGAATGTGAACCAGAGATAGTGGACCAAGCTGATTTTGTGGGCAGTACGACTGCGATTATGGCTTATGCCACAGAGTGCTTCGAGACAAAAGTTGTGATTGGGACAGAAATGGGTGTGCTAACTCAGTTACGCAAGAAATGCCCAGAGAAAAAATTTTACTTGCTAGCCCCCGGGCTGATCTGTCCTAACATGAAGAAAACCCGTCTTAGTAGTGTAGAACGGGCGTTACGAACCATGGAACCGAGCATTACAGTGCCTGAAGGTATTCGCACCAAGGCAGAACGAGCATTAACGAAAATGCTAGCCTATAAATAAGGCTAAATATATTAGGTAGGTGATTTTCTTGCTAACCAATCAAAGCCAGTATCTAGTAATTGGATCAGGTCTGACTGGGTTACTGGCATCACTACGATTAGCCAACTATGGTACAGTATCCTTAGTTACCAAAGGAGGGCTTTTAAATAGTAACTCTGCTTTGGCTCAGGGGGGAATCGCCGTTAGCCGGACTCCAGATGACTCCTTGAGAAGCCATTACCAAGACACACTGCGCGCTGGTTGTTACTTAAATCATCCCGTCCATACAAAGATCCTAATCAATCAGAGCCGAGCTGCCTTTCGAACCCTACTTGATTTGGGTCTGTCCTTCGATCAAGATCCCTGTAGCCAAGAACTGCACCTGACGAAAGAAGGATCCCATAGCTATGCAAGAATTGCCCATGCTGGAGGGGATCAAACCGGAAAGTACATCTGTAGTTTCCTAGCCAACCTAGTAGAAAGCCAAAACAATATCCATATCTTCTGTGATCATACAGTGACTGAACTGTTAGTTGATCAAGGTCAATGCTATGGTTGCCAGGCCATCGCAGATCAACAAAGTGTGACGTTTCATGCAGATCAGATTTTGCTAGCAACCGGTGGATACAGCGGAATTTATCGAGAAAACACTAGTGATCTTACCTGTGGTGGCGATGGCGTTGCCATGGCGTACCGTGCTGGTGCTCTGATCAAGGATTTAGAGTTGGTGCAATTTCACCCCACCACTCTAGCCCATGAAAAAGCCCATGGATTTCTGATTTCCGAAGCCTTACGGGGAGAAGGAGCGCTACTAGTAAACAATCATGGAGAGCCATTTATGGCGAATTACCATCCCCTTGCGGAGCTGGCTCCACGAGACATCGTCAGCAGAGCAATTAATCAAGAAATGCAGAAAAGCGGCCATCCCCACGTCTACTTAGATACATCCAGGCTAGCGCAGGACTTCGCCACTCGATTTCCTAAAATATATGATTATTGCCAGCACCTAAAAATCGATAGCTGTATCCCTGTCAAGCCTGGTGCCCACTACTCCATTGGCGGTGTAGTGACCAATAGTATCGGGAATACTAACATTCGTCGATTATGGGCTGCAGGTGAGGTGGCGGCCACAGGAGTACATGGAGCTAATCGGTTGGCTAGTAACTCCCTACTAGAATGCTTGGTATTTAGCCTAAGAGCTTCACATCACATGGTGACATCAACTCTTCACAAAAAAGTTAAGTCAGAGAAACAGACATATCTAACACCCAAGGAAGCAAGTCACAGCGTAGATCAACAAACGCTTTCGGACATAGAGGGGCAAATAGACTCCATTACCCAACGCGATCTAGGGATATATCGCCAACCAATTCAGCTTGGTCATGCCTATGATGCATTGCAGGGAATCTATCATCAGCTAGTCGAGAGCTATGTCCCTACGAGCGCTTACTACCACGTCCTAAACAAAGCAACTGTAGCTTTCTTACTTGCAGAGGCAGCGCTTAATCAAACATGCAGTATCGGTTGCCATTACTTGGATAAAACCAACAAAAGGAGCTCTATCAATGCCAGTTAAACTAGAACCAAGCTTAGTATCCCATCTAGTCGACATAGCCTTTCGCGAGGACTTTCCAGCAGGCGATATCACCACAACTAGCATATTTGCTAACGAACAAGGATACGCCACTATCTCTGCGAAAATGAGAGGGATTATGGCCGGACTGCCTTTAATCAAACTCATCTACCACAAGCTAGATCCGACCATACAAATTGAGCTGTTAGTGGCTGAAGGAAGCCCTGTAACAACAGGTAGTAAAGTTGCGACTATTAGTGGTCCTATTCGAAGCATACTGATCGGAGAGCGGACGTGCCTGAACTTTCTGCAGCGCATTAGCGGTATTGCTACAGCTACCCATCGAAGTATATCCCTCATGGCAGATAGCAAGACCAGAATTGTCGATACTCGCAAGACTATCCCAGGATGGCGCTATCTGGATAAGTACGCTGTTTCTATTGGGGGTGGCCAAAATCACCGACTAAGCCTCTCTGACGCAGTGATGATTAAGGATAATCATATCCGAGGAGCCGGCGGAATTACCCAAGCCGTTAGCGCCGTCCGCTGCACTATTCCCCTAACAGCTAAAATCGAGGTTGAAGTTAGTTCCTTAGCTGAAGTAAAAGAAGCTCTTCACGCTAAGGTGGACATTATTATGCTCGACAATATGTCCATTTCAGTCATGAGAGAGGCCATCGCATATATTGGTGATCAATCTGCTGTAGAGATATCGGGTAATGTGACTGTTGACACCCTGCCCCAACTAATCAACCTTGGCGCTGACTACATTTCCATTGGCGCACTTACCCACTCTGTTACAGCCTTTGATTTAAGTATGAATATCGAGCAGAAGGGCATATAGTCCTCTTCGTTCCATAGTTTTCTGACGAAGACTAAGTACAAATAAAGGGCTTCGCGGACAGCAGGGCGAAGAAAGAGTTCTAGGGTGAAACTCTAACCCAATATCCAGGGTTGGTTAGACGAATATCCTTCTATGTATCTTCTATCCAAACCTATGGAATAGACAGGGCATTCAAAATGAACCATCAAGGAGGAAATCACATGATTACTGAGAAGAGTATCTTGCGAGACGTTGTAATGGAAGAGGTTCAAAACGTAGGAATTACTGACCTTCATACCCATCTCTATTCAGAGGGATTTGGAGATCTATTATTATGGGGTGTGGATGAGTTAATTACCTATCATTACTTAATTGCCGAGTATTTCCGCTACTCGGATATGCGTTATGATGACTTCTTTAAGCTATCAAAGACAGAACAAGCTGATCTAATTTGGCAAAAGTTATTCATTGATCACTCACCGATTAGTGAAGCCCAACGCGGTGTATTGACCGTGTTAGCAAAACTCGGATTAGATGTCTCATCACGGGATCTAGATAGCTATCGTGCCTACTTCGCTAGCCTATCCACAGCTGAGTATATCGACAAGG
>SKHL01000078.1 GCA_007116995.1 Limnochordia bacterium | reverse complement strand
GGGGAGCCTGGCCTGACGCACCGAAGCGTAGGAGCAGCCGAGGGCCTGGGAGATCTCCCGAAGGGAAACCCCGAGCTGGAGAAGGTCGTCCGTAACCTCCAGGAAGGCCATGCTTTCCGAGCTTGGGTCCATGCGCCACGCTCTTACGTTGACGGGGGGTGAGGTGTCAACAGATAATGCGACAGCGGCCCGTCACACGGAAGGGTCTGAACTCAGCGAAGGGGGGCAGCGGTGGCCAACACGAAGAGGTATCTGGCGGGAGAGGACATTCCCGCTCTGGGGATCGTCACGGGGGATGTGGTGATTCTGGAGCCTGGGGAGAGCTATCCGGTCCGGGTGATCTCCCTGCACGGCGCCTCGGCGGTCCGGACCCTCCAAGCGAACACCCAGGCGCTCCTCCCGCTGGGTGAGCCGGAAGTGGAGAAGAGGGGGCTCAGGTTGGTGCGGTGAGCGCGTGAGTCGGCTTCATCGTCCCGGACTTCACCTTCTCCGCCAGGTCCGGTCGTTTGCTCATGAGCGAGTCCATGTTGCCGACCGTGCCAACACCGACACCGGCGAGCTTGGCCTTGGCCTTGCGGCTTGGCCTGACAGATGATCCACCCGCAATGTGCACCTGAGGTGCACGTTGCGGCTTCTCCGCCATCGTCCCGTCCTCGTTCCTTGGTTGACGCATGACCGCCTCTGCCTTCCTCCTGCTTTCCTCCTCCCTGATCCGCTTCTTGGCTTCCTGCCAAGCCTCACTTTCCGCCCCCCACCGGCACCTCTGGCCAGTCCACCCCCTCCAGGGCCTCCCGGTGGGCCTTCGGCATGGCCGGTGCGCCTGGGAGCCCGTAGTGGTCCCGGGCCATGGCCAGGAGCCAGAGGGCGTCGGCTTCGTCGTCTGAGTGGCCCGGGTATCCGAGGCGCCGGATGGCCGAGGCGAGGACCGCTTCCTTGGGTGAGTTCCCCTTCCCGGTCGCATAGCGCTTCAATGACGACGGGGAGACCTCCACCCAGGGGATCCGCCGGTCATGGAGCGCCAGACGGATCACGCCACCGAGCTCGGCCCGGGCGATGGTGCCCCGACCACGGGAGTGGAAGCTGTAGCCTTCGATGACCACCAGGTCGGCGCCGTCCACCCGCTCGAGGAGGGTTTCCCGGAGCCAGGCCAGCCGAGCGGTCCCCTTCCCTACCCGACCCGGAGGAGAGATCACACCGACCGCCCCGTCCCGGGCCCACCCGGTGGCGGTGAGGCTCAGGTCCAGGGCGGCCAGGTTCATTTCCCTTGCACCTGCTCGAGCAGGAGTGCTGCCTCCCGGAGCATCCCGTCAGCTATGAGGATCTGGGTCTGGGTGGAAGGAGCTGTATCCCCGGGCGCTCCCAGCCAGTCGGGGCGGGGGTCGTCACCCTTCTTCCCGGGACCCTCTCCCAGCCCCCAGGCACGAACGTACCGAGCCAGGATCTCCACTTGGGCCTGGACCCGCGCCTCTTCGTCGGCCTCCTGGAGCACCTGGGGCAGGCCCCCGTGAGGGTACTGAAGGAGCGTGGCCTGGTGGAACAGTCGGTTCCGCAGCCAGGCGGGCATCTTCCGGAAGAACACCTCCAGCTCCTCCACGGACCGGGGATCCCCCCGGGAGAATAGCCAGCCCATCAGCTCGGGAACCTCACGCCGCGCTCGGCGGCGTCCTGGGCAATGGCGGAGATCAGGCGGCGGTAGTAGTCCGTCGTCGCCACCACCTCGGGGGATGCGTGGGCCGGTGGCGATCCCACCCGGGCAAGCACGGCCTCGGCCACGGCGCCGGCAGAGGCTCCACCACCCAGGGCAGAGTTCGGCACCACGTTCCCGGCCGACCGGGGCACGATCAGCTCCGGTCCACGCTCACCCACCAGGTAGGCCCGACCCGCATGGACCGGCCCTCCCATGGCCCGAGCTCCACCGAACGGAGCGGAGACGGCGTTGAAGAGCGCTCCACCGATCCCGGCCCCGCCGGCGAACGGCATGAGCATCTGCATGAGCCCACGCATCACCAGGAGTCGCGTCGTCACGGTGGCGATCTGTCGGAGGATGTTTCTCGACATCTCCGAGAACCCCCGATCCACCCGAACCGCTGAGGAGACCACGGAGTTCGCCCAGTCGTCCCGCCAGGTGCGAGCGGCGATCTCTGCCACCTCGGTGGACCGCTCCAGCTGCTCCCGGGCGGCGGCCATGGCGGTGGCAAACTCTTCCTGGGAGATCACGCCGGCGGCCAGGACCATGTTCAGCGCCGACACCTGGAGCTGGTAGGTTTCCGTCGCGGTCCGGGTCGAGTCGAGGAGCTGGTTCACGATGGCCATAGCCTCCGCCTGCTCGCGGGCGGCGGCTTCTGACTCGGACATTCGGCCCCGGAGCTCCTCCAGGTTCCCGGTGATCTCCCGGACCCGGTCGTCCGTTGGGTCCAGGCCAAGCTCCACCAGCTCCTGGAGCGCGGAGCGGTATGCGGCCACGGCCATGGCGTCCTGATCCCAGACGTCCGAGAGACCGCTCAGGATCTCCGACGAACGCATCCGCTGGGACAGCTCAGCGATGACGTCCGCAGCGTCCCGGGCAGGTGCCTCGAAGGCGTCCAGGCCCCCACCCAGACCGCCGATCTCGTCAGCGAACGCCGCAGCGGCTCGGGCGGCCTCTTCCTGGGCTCTCCGGAGCTCCTCGGTCATGTCTGCGGCCCGCTGGTCGGCGTCGGCCAGCATCCCCAGCTCTGCGGCCAGGGCGGCGGCCCGGTCCTGGGCCTCCCGGAAGGCATCCTTCTTTTTCTGGAGCTCCTGCGTCAGGGGCCTCCCGGCGCCAGGGGTGAGCAGGTCGGCGGTCGCGCCCGAGCCTCCCAGCTGCTCTCGGAACCGAGCCAGGGCGCCAGACGCCTCGTTCATCTCCCGCACGGCATCCGAAAGCTCGGACTGAAGCCGGTCGGTCCGGAGTGCTCGTTCCTCAGCCGAAAGGCCCGCGATCTCGGCCCGGAGGCTCGCCATGGCCACGGCAGCCTGGGCGGCTTCCATCCTGCTCCTGGCGAACCAGAAGGCCAGAAGCGACAAGCCGGCAAGCACGATCCCACCCGGGAGGAGAAGGGACCCCATGGCGACCTTTGCCCCCACCGCCATCTGGAGCACCCGGACCATACTGGCGGCGGTCCGTGTCAGCGAGCCGAACGCCAGGAGGGCCGGGCCGATCGCGGCCACCAGCCCGGCGGTCCCGGCGATGGTCCGGACCTGCTCCCCGTCCAGCTCACGGAGGACAGCGGTCCACTGCCGGATTCGGGGGACCACACCCTGCTGGATGAAGGGAATGAGCTGGTCCTGGAGCACCGGCAGGAACCCCACCGCAACGTCCCGGCCCACGGCGCCCAGCTCGCCTCGCACCTCGCCCCAGGCATCCCGGTAGGCCACCAGGTCGCGGATCGCCTCGTCGCCCATGACCAT
>SKHL01000174.1 GCA_007116995.1 Limnochordia bacterium | reverse complement strand
TTTCGTATTTATCCTGACAATAGTTTCCTCTTGACCCGTTTTTAAATCAATCCACCGTAATGGTATGGTTCCATCACCGAATGCGGTCTTCTCTGCTGTATATGTGTCTGCTAGCAAGTATCTACCATTAGGATGTACCGTAGGGTGTCCAGATCCAATTACGTCATCCACAATTTTACACAACTCACTACCATCAGCGTTCACTTGTGCAAACCGTAGTTCATCTCCGTCGATTCTCAAATTCATCGATATCCGTTTTCCATCTGGGAACCACGTTGCATGATGCCCACCCTTTTTCCATTGTTCAGGTCCAGCAGCACAGTGTTTAGGTGTGTGCTCATCTAGGCCTAACGTCACCCAAGCAAAGCGAACAGAGGAGTGCTTGACTTTAAACATATTCCACTGGGCCTCGTCTTGGGTCGGGAACCAACGGAGACTAACCATCAGTCGATCACTCTGGGGATTGAACTTACTATGGAAACCATAGATTTCATACGAGCTTGGATCATCCATCCTGACCGGGGGATCGGCCTCTGTGATCAAATCCTTAATAGAAGCGAGTAGCTTCGTCTTACCAGTGGAAGTATCGGTCAAATAGAATCCATCATCAGTCGCCGGCCCTACATTTCTGCGAGCCACATGGTCGGGAATCCTCACCCCATAGCCAGGTTGGGTTTTACGCATGGTCGTCATGTTTGCCGAAATTAGCCATCGCCCATCAGCAGATGCGTGATAGACGGTTCCTTCCATTCGCTCTCGCTTATTGTTAACTGGATCTACCTTCCAAGCAAAGGGCTGCCAGTTAGCCGTGTCAACATCATTATAATATAGTTCGTGATCCGATCCGCCCCAGTTAACATTAGCACCCATTTGCGGCTCCCATCCACTTGTGCTAGCAACAAAACACTCTTCACCAGTCATCAGATCAATCACACATACGTTTCCCTGTTCCCCCGGCTTTGGTTGTCGGTCCTCAAAGGGTAGTTGAAACACAGCTAGATATCGCCCAGAAGGACTTATTGGGGAGGTGTCAAAAAACCGATGAATACACCCTGGTCGATTCGGCGTTACGCATTTTACCGGCACTTTTGGATCATAATCTAAGTACTCAGGAAAATCACTATGCATCATGATATCACTCCTACTTTTTTTCTACTTACATTATTCTCTCAGTTTGCTAGTAATCCCTGCCTATCAGAGCGGATTCTTCAATTACTTATTCCTGTGCTATAGGGTTCCACCTTAATGGTTTTTTCTAACATTTGGTAGCATCTCTGCAGCTTTTCGGGCAGGACACAGGTGATCCAAATACAGTGCCCTGATATGGAATTAAATCGTCATCTTCCCCAGGTGCGATATCAATGCCATAGGTATCTCTAAAGAAGAAAAACGCCTTGGATACTGCAGCGATGTGCTGACCATTTCGACTAAAGGTGTATTCATGCTGGATGAAGTTACCGAAGCTTCTGCTTCATTAAATACCGCATGATTACATACCCAATGATTTACATGTGTTAGATCCCTTCAATACTCTCTAGGAAAAACTGATTAATCTCATACATTAATTCCTTGTTTACGTCTTGGACTAACTCTCGATCAATCTCAGAATAAAACTCTTGTCTCACTTCGTATGGGATGTTCTGTTGATAGCTCTCATAAAGTGCACGGTAAATTGAGTTTATCTGATCAAGATAGGCTAAGGCAGCATAGGAGCGAAATAGATTGTCATGTCCTCTGCGCCCTGGTTCACTAGGTGATAGAGTTCTAGTGTTAGAATTTGTGATGGCTCCTATCTTCGCCATAATTGCACTACCCTGATAATCAATGGTCTTATCTTCGGTGCCATGGATAATGAGAACAGGAGCCTCTGAGTTATTGATCGCCTCAACGGCATGGAGTGATGCTACAGACCCAAACAGCATTCTCTGATATAACCATAAATAGGGATATTGTAGATTAATGAGACTACCCATCATTTTTCGTCCTTGCTCTGCAATCATCTCTATCGCACTATTAGGGGCAGACACGGTAACCACACCGGCAATATCATGCTCATAGTGTAATATGTTCGCGGCCGCATACCCACCCCAACTATGACCAAATAATAGAATCGGTAGGTTGACAAATTCTGGCTGTGCATTAATATATGTCAGTGCTGCATCCATATCCAACAGTGATTGGGGAAAACCCTTGGTAGAATTTCCTTCGCTGTCGAAGCTTCCAGTTGCATCATAGGCAAACACCCGCCACCCCTGATCCACAAAATATCGAATCTGGGGCAGATAACTATCTGCCCCTCCTCCAAGGCCATGAGCTACCACTACAAGCCCCTGGTTTTGATCAAGTCCATATACATACCCTTTTAGCCGATTAGGCCCTGAATAAAATGTCACTAATCTCCTTGGATAGTCAGCCTCAAGATCGCTATATCGCAAGGATGCTGTAACCGTATGATCATGTCTCTCATATCTCGGAAACTGATTATCGTAGATAACCTTAACAACAATCATAGATATGATAGAAAAAACAAGAATAAGACCCACCACACTCAAACCAACGATCTTTATTTTTCGTTTTTGATTCCCTTTGTTCATCAAAATCTACCTCCATTGTATCATCTCGTTTACAGAACAAGTTTCCACGGCGTGGGAATAGAAACCCTGTCTGCTAATCATTCGGCAGATAAGGGCAATACCCTGCTTTATTCACTCTGAGGGCAATGTCCTACTTGACATGCAGAACAGGTTAGCCCGACTGGGAGCTAACCTGTTTTCCTTATGCCACATTAAAGCTTCAGACCGATCTCAATCAATAGAAAATAGATCGTCATACGACAAAAGTTCGGCCAATATGGTAGATTCAGTAATGAATGGGATATCCAGAGCCATAGCTTGTTTATACACCAATGGTGCTAATTTATGAATCTCATAGGGTACCATCTCCAGCCAATCCTTCCGGGTAGTGGATGATACCTTTGTTTCAAAGTACCCGATGATATGATCCCATGTATTCTGTAGTGCCGGCATAGAAGGTTTCTCGTTTAATATATCATAAACATAACGGATAAATTCTCCGCCATGTTCAATACACTTGCCTCCATATTCCTTACTGAACCTTGAAATGTCCTTATAGTGATTATATCCCCGGGACATGCAGGAGTACTTGTGGTGGCTCCAGAAGTCAGAGCATCGCCTAGGCAACGGTATACGTCCAGCTTCACTACCACCATACTTGTCTGCCAAGATTGCAAACTGGTTCTCCAAGGGATCGACAAACGTGAGTCCCTCTGAGGAAGACTCTATATCTTCAAGGAGCATGGGACTTTTATGTTTATACCCTCGCAACGTCATTTCTCCCACCAACAAATTATGTCGCATCATTAAGCGATCAAGGTATCCCCGCCACCGCTGGACTTCAGGGTGAAAGGCGTATCCTCGTTTA
>SKHL01000089.1 GCA_007116995.1 Limnochordia bacterium | reverse complement strand
GGATGAGATGGATTTTTGTATAGATCCTCTTTGGTTGATAACTCCATCATTTTCCCTAGATACATCACTGCTACACGGTCAGAAATATGCTTAACTACACTTAAATCATGGGCGATAAATAAATAGGTGAGTCCAAATTCCTGTTGTAAATCCTGGAGCAGATTTACTACTTGTGCTTGAATCGATACATCAAGAGCTGACACTGGTTCATCACAAACAAGCAATTTTGGACTCACCGCTAAGGCCCGTGCGATTCCTATCCGCTGGCGTTGCCCACCAGAAAACTCATGGGGAAAACGTCTTGCATGAAAGGAATTTAGCCCCACCACCTCCAGAAGCTCATGTACACGAGCGTCCCGTTCCCTTCCTTTCAGTACTTTATGAATGACTAACGGTTCAGCAATGATATCTCCCACGGTCATGCGAGGATTTAGCGAGGCATATGGGTCTTGAAATATGATCTGAATATCCCGGCGAATCCTTTGCATATCCCCTCTACTCATCGCGAGAATATCTTTACCGTCAAACACGATGGATCCAGCGGTTGCTTCAATTAGACGCAGGATTAAACGTCCTGTAGTTGATTTTCCACAGCCGCTCTCACCCACTAAACCAAGTGTTTCACCATGACTAATGGTAAAACTAATATCATCAACAGCTCTCACAACACCGACTTGCTTTGGCACTATCATGCCTTTCTTAATCGGAAAGTGCTTGATTAAATTTTTAACCTCAAGTAAAATCTGGTGGCCTGCTGCCCTCATAGTTTAGCCTACCTCCCTTTCGTCTTGGTAGTCTACTAGCCTCCAGCAAGCCACATCATGTCCTGGGTCAGTCTGGAAAAATCCTGGTGTCTTCTCCTTACATATCTCTTTGGCATAGGGACACCGAGGGTGGAAACCACAGCCGACTGGAAAATCCTCAGAAGATGGAACGGTACCAGGAATAGCCTGTAGCCGCTTCTGGGTTCCTTCTAGTTTCGGAATAGAATCAAGCAATCCTAGTGTATAGGGATGCTGTGGCTTCTTAAAGAGTGATTTAGTATCGGTATACTCAACAATTTTCCCCGTATACATGACTGCAACCTTGTCAACCACTTCAGCGATAACTCCTAAGTCATGAGTTATCATCATAATTCCGGTCCCGAGTTCGTTTCTCAGCATACGCATCAGATCCAAAATCTGGGCTTGAATAGTGACATCCAAAGCTGTCGTTGGCTCATCAGCAATTAAAATCTTCGGATTACAAGACAATGCCATCGCAATCATCACTCTTTGTCGCATTCCACCACTTAATTGATGCGGATATTCGTCAACCCGCTTATCAGGCGAAGGAATCCCAACTAAATTTAACATTTCTATGGCTTTGACCCGAGCCTGTCTTTTCGTTAATTTTTGATGTAGCATGATGCTCTCGATAATCTGATTTCCCACGGTATAAACTGGGTTTAGTGAGGTCATGGGCTCTTGAAAAATCATAGCGATGTCATTACCGCGCACTCTACGTAGCTGAGACTCTCGCATGTTTAACAGATCCTTACCCTCAAGTAGGATCTGCCCGTGTTCGATTTTTCCTGGAGGTGTTGGAATTAATCCCATGATAGACAAAGCTGCAACACTTTTTCCCGAGCCAGATTCACCCACAATTCCTATTGTTCCGCGCTGCTCTAAATCAAAACTAATTCCATCAACTGCAGGAACCACCCCATCTTTTGTATGGAAATATGTTTTGAGATCTCTCACAGATAGCAAAGGATATGTCATACACTAACCTCCTCGCACAAAGGCGATGATCAATATCTGTAAAACGGCACATTAAATCGAAGCCATAGGAGTTAGTGCTATTAGCTCCCAAATTCTGCCCGAATCTCCAAGGGCGATGAGTCACCTTTTAACAGAATACCTTCAGAAGGTAACCAATGGGTTTCTACAGCAACCGCTATTCCGTCATTATACAATAAATAACACAGTTTTAATAGAGGTTGTTGGTCATTTGTGGTTAGAAGCTGACTGAGCTCGGATTCATTTGTAACCACCTCTACCCAAAGTTCCTTTTGTTCCAACTCACCGTCGCCAGCATGAGCCACTAGTTGTCGCAAAGAACCCTCTAAGCTAGTCAATCTTATTTGTGCGTATGTAGTTAGCTGGACAAATGCAGCAATATCCTTCACGTGTTGTAACCGACTGATCTGAAGTAACTCACTATTTGGATCCACAGCTAAAAGTCGGGCAATAACTGGATCTTTGACTTTCCCTAACTTTAACTGGGGATCAAAGGATGTAACCGGTGCAGTGACTTGCTTTAAGGGTGTTAGTTTTTTCTCCATGGTCTTGGCATAGGACTTTCGCAATTGCATTAATGATACTTGGGACTCGGACAATATCGTACGTACATAACGGGGTGTCGTCCGCACTATAGCTGCAATCTCATCAATGCTTAAGAAGGGATCACGGCGGGCCGTTTGAAGCACTTTTGCCTTAATGGTCTCCTTTGTCATAGTATTCACCTCACTATCAAGAACTTATATCTGTCATCTTGTTTCCTACTATATTTCGCACACTGGGCCTAAACTCCTATGTTGGTAGATAATACAAAACACCATACATTCCTTTGAGGGCCAGACTCCTCAACGAACAAATAAGTCATTCAATAGATTATATGATTTCGTTATAGGTTAAGACGTGTTGTCCTCTGAGTACCACAGTCTCCGTCAGAAACGTAACTAACTATCTTTCTTGATGATCTTTATAAGGTTGGATCCACCTGTTAAGCCCGGAAGCCGACCTCGCTTAGCAACAGCCTTGCCCTCTACCATCTTAATATCCATCGTCATATCGATAGGATTTGCAGCAGATATGTAACTGCCCACTCCAAAGGCGTCTACACCAGCGTCAGATAGAAGTACTATCCGTTCCACATCTAATCCGCCTGAGGCAAAGATTTTTACATGGTTGTAGCCTGCTACATCTAGTTTCGCTCGTACCTCCCTAACCAATCCTGGCGTTACACCACCACGCTCCCCTGGTGTGTCTAAACGGACACCTTGGAGGTTAAGACCTAATGCGTCTCCTAGCCGTAAACTCTCCTCTACTTCATCTTTAAATGTATCGACAAGAATAGTCCGAGGCGATTCAGGAGGCATAATCTGGTGATAGGCTTTAGCAGCAGCTACTGTATCTCCAACCACTAAAAATAGAGCATGAGGGACAGTACCAACAGGTTCTAGCCCTGCTAATTTAGCTCCTAAAATACATGCAGCGCCATCAGCACCCCCTACTAGAGCCGCTCGTTCCATCACCGGTGCTACTGCAGGATGAACATGTCGTGCACCAAAACAAAATACGGGTTTTTTACCAGCAGCTGCTTTTATCTCAGCAGCTGCTGTGGCCCATGCGCTTGAACTAGCTAGAATACCCAATAAAGCTGTTTCATAGATTCCAAATTCTGTGTATGAACCGGAGAT
>SKHL01000299.1 GCA_007116995.1 Limnochordia bacterium | reverse complement strand
CCCCTTAGTTCCTTCAGAAACTAAATGGCTGATCTCTGGTGATATAGTTAACATAATTTCGCCATCAGCCATAATGCGAGGAGTTACATTTAACGCTACACCTACATCAACTTTCTCAAGACGAGCAGTCCCACCTGTTGGTTCTAGGATAATATGTTGTGTATCACCTACGAATAAATTGGCTGTAGCTCGATCGGCTACCATCAGCCGTGGATTTGCTTGAATTTTCGCCTTTTGCTCCCCTTCTAGCATTCGTAATCCCATTAACATATCGCCAAAGAAGTCGGTTTGGACCGTTAATGTATCAGAAGCAAACCCAAAAATACTAACCCAATCGGGATTGTATTTCTCATTTCTGCCCATAGTTAGTTCAAATATGTTCGCTCCCCATTGGTTATACACTTCAGAAGATACTTCCGTTACAATCGCCTTTACAATTACCTGCTGCTGAGGTAGGTCTATTTGTTTGAGATCTTCCCTGAAACGTTGAATAACATCACTCGGCGCAGTTATTGTCAGCATTTGTCCATCGCGACTACTTCTCAAATAGCGATCATAGAATGCAGGCAAAAGTTCGCGCGCTTCAGATGCAGAGATGTTCTGTACCCGGATTGTCGCTGTTTCTGCTAAATGCTGGAACACTTGACTGCGGGGATCAGGCAGACCTACTACATAAAAGTCATCAATCTTACGATAACTAAAACCACCACCAATTAACATCATGGTTAAAGCCCGCTCCAAAGGAACATTCTCTAAATCCAAAGTAACATAGCCTCGTACAGTGTCATCAGGAATAATGTTAATACCTGTTTGTAGCACTAGTTCATTAATCGCTTCCCGAAGATCCGTCTCATAAAAGAAAGTGGAAACCATGGGTTGTTCTGCTGCTACGGGTAAACTTACCAAAATCAACACTGCGAAAAGACAAACTATCACCAGCCGTGCTTTCACTGAAAATCCCCCTATCTGTTGTGAAATGCCACGGATTTAGCAAAACCTAAACCCGTGGCCAATTAGCTCAATTACCAATTACCATTGGTAATTGAGCCACTGCTATTTCCTCATTCAAATACCGTATCCGCACATCCGCCGTGTACTCACCGGGCTCTAAATCCCTGACGGTGCTTAGCATAAAGCCGGTATGTTGGGGCAGAATGTTTTCCATTCCCTCTTGTAGCGTTAATGGTAGTGTTCTTACGATCACCCCAGCCTGATCTCTTACATACACCGTACCCGTAGGAATAATATGGGCGACACTATCATTTTTTACTGTCACACTGACTAAGTATTCGTTACCATCAGCAAGAGCATGAAGGCTCATGACCTCTGCTTGATAATCCCATCCATCTCCAACAATTAGACTAAGTGGTACAGTATAGGTATCTAAGTATTCATCGGTGAGAGTATATGCATGAACATCGATATATCCATAATACCCACCTGGTGTAACACCGCGGGGCGCACGTAGGGTTAGCACTGTTCGGTTAACTCGCCGTGACTCTAATTGGAATTCTTGATCACCACGCATCTGGATTTCCAGGTTGCCAAAAACGGAGTTGGCATACTCCGCCACAACTTCTCTCCCAGAGATAACCACCTTTAAAAACTCGGATAATCTGTTTTCAATTTGCAGAACCTCACTAGCAGCTCCACCTGGGCGCAAGCTAGATGCTATCTCATCAGGTGTTACCCTCACCACAGCCATCCGGGCTGTAGCTGCGAACTGACCTTCTGTGACAGTGACAGGCTTCGTTTGAATCACCTGTAAGTCAGCATAGCGCACAAATAAACGCATTTCATAATCTCCGGCAAAAAGAGGTTCTGTTACTTCACCAAGCAACATCACTTCTGCACCAGGATAGATCCTAGTTGTCTCTTGTCCGCTTTGCCAAGCAGATTGTGTCTTAAGGGTGACTCGCTCGATTAACCGTCTGTTGGTATCACGCACGGTAACCTCAGCCGACACTGGGTAGTGTAGGGGTGATGGATTACGAAAATGTGCTGATATGACGGGTTTGCCCTCTTCACTAGAGGCTAAATCAAAGTTAACAATCTCGGCTCGAGGTCGAAGTCCAGGTCTCTCTACAACAATGTTAATCCGTACTGCATATCTCACTCGGAAGGTAATGCCAGTGACTGCTTCGTCCACTTCTGGTTCAACCATGACCACAATAGTGTAAGAACCGCCTGCATCAAAGGGCACACTAACTCGCCCAGTTACTTTTGCTGTTTCATTAGGTGGTACTACTACACGATTTTCCTCTAGCTCAACCCACCCAATCGGGGCAAATAAGGCAGGATCCCCTAACTCATAGGTTAATCCCCCAGTAATCAACTGGGTAGGCTTGTACAATGTTAAGTTAACAATTTCCTGGCGTTCACTCGGAGACAGAATGAGTTCAAAAGAGCCTGTATCTCCTGGTCGCAGGTTCAGATCAACCACTAACGGCCTTACCCCTACAGCCTGGGCTTGGACTGTTGCGACAAATGAAACAAGCAGTACCAGCGCTACCAGGACTGTTAGTTTGCGCAGCATTACATCACCTTCCCGACTTATTCATGATCAACTACTACAATTACTAGTTTCGTTATAGCATAGAAATGTCCTGTTATTTTATCAATCTAAGGCGCTTAATGTAAATACTAACGTACCTTCATACTCACCAATAGGATCAGTAATATCAACTAACAGACGAAAGTCTAATTCGTATTGTTTAATCGTTCCTGCTGTATTTTGCGTCAGAACCAGCTCATCTTCAATTGACAAGTCAGTCCAGCTTGAAGATAATTCCTGCTCATGGCGCCACGATAAGCGATCCATTGGAATACCTTGTGCACCGTCTAATAAGTCTTCTCCCTCAGCAGAGATCTCCAAGTGATACCCAATATTACCCTTTACATTAACTGTCAACGGTGTATCATGGTCTACATAAAACTGCCCATCCTCTTCATCAGCCATAGCTGCGAGGATCATCTCATTAGTAAAAACTAACTCTTCCGCATCCAAATCAATTACAATCATGGCCGGTATGTTAGCCTTTACTTCAAGATTAGCTGTAGCTAAAGTTTCTGGACTTCCAGCACTAACAACAGCTGTCACTAGCAACAAGGAAACTACGATCCCTATCCAAAAAATCTTACCCATTCTCATTCACTCCTTCGTTTATTTCTATCTAGTTTCTTACTAAATATCATTTAATCAAGGACTTTGCCCGTAATGCGATGTTGATCAGCTTTTATAAGGAGGAAAGCGTCAAAGTGACGGTTCCATTATACTGACCCGCTCGATCACTCCACTCTGTTGTATACCCAAAGATCAGGGAAATATCAGTAGTCTGGCTACCACTTATTCGCACAGACTCATGAAGATAGTTTCTATCGTTGTTACCCCCCACAGAAACAAAGAATTTTGTTAGGGGCAATGAAAGCCAATCGGCACCTTGCTCAGTACCTTGATACTCTAAGTCATT
>SKHL01000225.1 GCA_007116995.1 Limnochordia bacterium | reverse complement strand
TGGAATAACAGATCATTTACGTATGATGGATTAGATCAATTAAAAACTGAAAATGAACCAGGTGTAGAAAATGTTACGTATACCTATGATGCTATGAGTAATCGGTTAACCAAAAATGCAGCACAGTTCATAACATACTCGTATAGTAATGATAGCCGTCGCTTAGAAAGTACATCAAATGGGCATGGATTTGGATATGATGTTAATGGAAACCTGATTTCTAAGAGTCCAGGATGGGTATATGAGTATAATAAGGATAATCGATTAACCCAAGTAACTCAAAATGGTAGCCCGGTTGGTCAATATTCCTACAACCATGCAGGATTACGGACCAAGAAAATCGAAGGTGGCAGTACAACACTCTATGTATATAGTGGCAGTTTGCCGGTTTATGAAGAAACGTTCAATACGACGGATCAACATAACTTAGGGCTTCCGAGTAGGAAGGAAATCAATGTATATCTCGGTAGTTTTAATGTAGCCCGCTATGTGAATGGAGTAATCCAGTACAATCTGTTTGATCATTTGGGTAGTACACGTGTGATAACTGACAGTGCTGGTGTAGTACTAGATAACCTAAGCTATGAAACCTTTGGCAAGAGAACAGCTGGTGATATCCAGAATGCTAGTTATACTGGCAAAAAAGAAGATACTGGCACAGGATTATATTACTTTAATGCTCGGTGTGTGACACGAATAGAAGGAACAATTGCTCTTAAAGAGCCTTCCCCTCCATTTGGGATGTCCCTACTGTCATATGTGATGAGAGTAATCTCTGACATAAAGCTGACAGAACAATGTGGTAAACTAGCTAGTCCGAGGCTAGCTACTGCTAGGGAAAAGTAACCTATGGTTAACATAAGTGAATAGACGTAAGGATCGTGATTAAAAACAAGCGAAATGGACTGACACGCTTGAACCAAAAGGTATGGAATTGGACTATGCTGTATATCGGGGCGGTATAGGAAATGGACAAAAAATTCCCGGTCTATAGTCTAAACCTAAGGGATACGCAAATTATTGTTCCTATCGAAACGTGGTAAGCCCATATGATTCTTCTTAATGAAGTAGGGAAACCGCAAGGAATCTACAATATTATGGGGGTATAGGAATCCAGAAAAAGCGAATGGGCGCCTGTAACTGGTGTCATAGGAGAGATACTTCGTATCGAAAGATAGCAGACTTCTGGAAGGTGTGAAATTGTTAGAGGGGATGGATAACTATGAATGCACACGCGTCAATTACATGCAGTTATTCGCATGAGAACTGTGCAGACAAAGGCTTAAGTTTCAGTTGGACTAATACAATGTTATGGGACAAAGCCATAAAACATGTTAATAGAATCCAGCTCAGGATAGCAAAGGCAGCTAAACAAGGCAAGAAAAACTTAGTAAAGAGATTGCAATACATGCTTAATCATTCGTTTTACGCTAAAATGTTAGCAGTTAAGAAGGTTGTATCTAACAAAGGTAAGCACACTCATGGAGTCGATGGGAATGTATGGAAAACGTCAAAAGAAAAGGTAGATGCGGTACTAGGGTTATCTGATAAGAACTACAAGGCGAAACCGTTAAGACGCGTATTTATTGAGAAATACGGCAAACGAGAAAAGCGCCCGTTGGGAATCCCAACTATGAAAGATAGGGCAATGCAAGCCCTCTATCTCCTATCCTTAGAACCGATTGCAGAAATAACAGCAGATAAAATATCCTTTGGATTCAGACGATACAGAAGCACACAAGATGCGATGAGTTATATTTTTACCGTGATGTCTAAACAGAACTCACCACAATGGGTGCTAGAAGGAGATATAAAAAGCTGCTTCGACAATATCGACCACCAGTGGTTACTGGAAACCATTCCGATGGATAAAGGGATACTGAGAAAATTCCTAAAAGCAGGATATATATTCAAAGGGGAAGTATTCCCAACAGACCAGGGTACGCCGCAAGGTGGCATCTGCTCTGCAACTCTTGCAAACATGACATTAGACGGGATGGAAAAGGCTATAGCAGAACGGTTCTGGACAAACACCAAGGGAGTAATTAGTAAAGGCGCCTATAATAAGAAACTAGTCACACTTGTAAGGTATGCGGATGACTTTATAGTTACAGCTAGAGACGAAGAAACAGCCATCGAAGCGCAGGAAGTCATAAGAGAGTTCCTTAAAACTCGAGGTTTAGGTCTATCTGAAGAAAAAACTCACATAACACATATCAATGAGGGATTCGATTTTCTAAGCTGGAACTTTCGCAAATACGACGGTAAGCTACTTATAAAGCCGTCAAAGAAATCCATCAAGAAGATAACCGAAAAGATAGGCAATACCATACGTCAAAATAAATCCGCCTCACAAGAGACACTTATCAGGACACTTAATCCGATAATAAATGGATGGGCTAATCAGCACCAGCCTGTTTGCGCCAAATGCATATTTAGCAAACTAGACCATACTGTCTGGCATCAACTATGGCAATGGGCAAAAAGGAGACACCCACAGAAAAACCGCAAATGGATAAAAGACCGATATTGGCCTTGCGCGGGAACAAGGAAGTGGGTATTCACATCTGAGAGCGCCACCTTAACTTTATTTGCAGACAAACCCATAGTTCGTAACATACCCGTCAAACTAGAGAGTAATGCCTTCTCGGATAAAGCCTACCTTATAAATCGCAGATTAAGAATGCGTCATAAAAAAGCTATTGCATATCTCAAATCAGCTGCCGCTCGTCAATAAAGACGAGTTATGAGCACTTGAGCCGTATGACATGAAAGTGTCACGTACGGTTCTTAGACGAGGTACGGGGTGGTAACACCCCTACTTTAGTCGACACTATGATCCGGAGATAGGGCGATTTATTACTGTTGACCCGGCGAAGGACGGTCGGAATTGGTTTGTTTTTTGTGGGAATAACCCTCTGGCTTATGTCGACCATGATGGGTTGCGACCTTCACCTGCTGAAGCACATGCTATAGCAGTGCATGTATATCATGGAAAAGAAGGTTCAGTAGTTGATGCAACAGGATGGACAATGTTCGATGTTGATAGACGACCTGGATTTAATATGGGTTACTATTCTAGAGAAGTAGATGGTCAGGTGGAGCATGTATTGGCCTTCGCTGGTACGACCTGGTATAGTGGATTTGATTGGATAGAAAATGGACTACAAACAATCGGACTCTCTGGAGCGGTCTTTCGTGCACAGAGGAATTCAAAAAGTTTTATTGCAAAAAACCCAAATGCTGAAGTTACTATAGTAGGTCATTCTAAGGGTGGAGCTGAAGCGGCAGCGGTACACACAAATACTGATGCAATACTCTTTAATCCAGCATCGGTTAATTTGGCGTTTATTGGATTAAACGCTAAAAACTATACGGGAGATATGACCGCATACATTGTTCAAGGTGAGATATTAAACTTGATATTCGGATCCGTTTTGAGGCCGATTGATAAGGTTGTATACCTTGACGGAAGTG
>SKHL01000327.1 GCA_007116995.1 Limnochordia bacterium | reverse complement strand
GAATCGGCCACTGAAGATAATCCAGGCGACAACTAACGTCAATAACACATTGAAGGTCTGACCAACTAGATATAGCTTAACCGGACCCTTCCCTCTACATACCTTGGCCATATCCGCAAAGCGAGAATCTAGCCCGATAGAGACAAATGCTAAGGTAAATAGCCAGCCCTTTAGGGCTCCTGTTGTCTTTAGCACACTATCTACTTGGCCTTGACCAAGCAGCGGAATGAGTATAACCGAGAATACGACAGAAGCCAAAATAAATCCTAATATGAATTTTGGAAATCGTCTCCAGATTTCAATCACACTTGGCTTTGGCTCATAGGGATTCCGATCTATTCTGGTTACCCACAAGGTAGCCATTATAAAGGCAACGAATCCGATCAGAATGTTTTGGAGCATCTTAATAACAGCAGCGACTTCCATCCCAGTCTGGCCTAGCATGCTACCAGCTACAACCACAGCACCAGTACTATCAATAGTACCCCCAATCCACGCTCCACCTACTGCTTCACCCAAACCCATTGCCCGGATAAATATGGGCATTCCTATCATCATCATGATTGTAAAAATCAGGGAAACAGATATGGCAAAGCTGATTTCTTCCTTCTTCGCTCTAGTCGCAGCACCAGAGGCAATGGCTGCAGATACTCCACATACCGAAGTGCAGGCAGCCACTGTCGCAACCATAGATTTACTCTGAATCTTTAACACACGAGTCCCATAGAGATACATGAAAACAATGACAATCGGTGTAACCACCCACGCCACTCCCAGTCCATAGAACCCCAAAGTGAGAATACGGTTAAAGAGGATCTCTGCACCCATTAGAATTAACCCGGTCTTAATAAACAGTTCCGTCCGCAACGCAGGAACGAGCCAGGTGGGTTTACCAAATACATTACATACCGCCATCCCTAACACTAACGCCCAGATCACATCATTAAAGCCATAGTGGCGCAGGATCTGATGATTACCAATCACATAGGCTAAGTTCGCCAATGCAAAAACAAACGGAAATCCGATTAGATACTTTCGCATCTCATCTTTCATACCTTTTTTCATCACACCTACTGCTACACCTGTAATCATAGCAAGGCATGCGCCCAATACCAAAATACCAGGAACTAAATGCAATGGAAATGCATCGGCCAGGCTCTCCGACCAGCGTGGCAATCGGGGTATGTTAGCAATTAGCCCCAGTGTTCCTAGAACTAAGATAATGCCTCCTAACCACAGGGTCCACCAGTCTTCCGCCAACCATAAAGGTGACCAGTCTACTTTTCGTTTCTCAACAACTCTTTGCCCTAACACACTCTTCCCCCCTACACATCTATTAGTAGTAGCATTTACGGTCAGCTTAGTGCATAATCCGATCCACTATTACTGGTTCTGCATCTAGTACCGCAGTACTACAATTTCTTTTCATAGTATGCAATTACTAGGATCCTGTGCAATTATTCATGTGATGAAACGCAAAACCGGAATGGACGATCCAAGTAACAAATAAGATTTGACCTAGTCCCTGGAATTCTGCCTGACTACAATGATTAGTTTCAATGCTAAGTAAATGGCATGTCCACACAAAAGGATACAGTCGCCCAGGACCAAATCATCCAGATGCACAAGTTGCTTATGTCCTGCTCTAAATGGTAAAAACAGCTACCTACACAGGTAGCTGTTTCTATTTTATCCTTTATAGAATAAACTGCAACGGTTCCGTCGGCATTACACGAAATACCAATCATCCTGCCGAATTTAGGCTTTTTAGGTATCATCTGAAAAACTTAGTTCCACATCATCCCTCTAAGGGGGTAGACTTTACTTTTTCAAGTAAAGATATATATAGAAACGAGTCTAGTCCACACTTATTACTTGTCAGTATTGCAAAAATCTGCTAGACTGAAAGGGTCTCTTTTCATTAGAAGGAGTGAGCTGATGCTATCGGAGTATATCGCTGCATGTCTACTTATTTTTGTAGCAGAAATGGGAGATAAAACCCAAATATTGGCCATGACCTTTGCTACTAAGTATCATGTGCATCAGGTTCTAATCGGTGTGATGCTAGGCTCCCTTGTTAACCATGGAATCGCAGTAGTTCTAGGTTCCTATCTGGCCAATGTGGCCCCATTAGGGTTGATTCGCATCATCGCAGCTTTTGCGTTTATTGCTTTTGGTATTTGGACTCTAACCACCAAAGAAAAAGATGAAGAGGATGCAGACCGAAAGTACCTCGGTCCCGTATTTACGGTAGCCATGGCTTTTTTTGTGGGTGAACTAGGAGATAAAACCCAATTAGCAGCCATTACCTTAGCAACTAGTGCCACCTATCCCCTATTTATCCTGCTAGGTACCGTGTCGGGCATGGTGCTAACAAGTGCTCTGGGAATCTATATTGGCAGAAAACTAGGGCATAAAATCCCGGAATTGGCACTGAAATTGGCCTCAGCGGGTGTATTCGTCTTCTTTGGTCTGATTAGTCTATGGGAAAATGTACCCTCATCCTATATGACACTCCCGAATATAGCTGGCTTTCTATTTTTTCTCGCACTTATTCTAACCTATCTCGTAACGAAAGAGATTCTGGCAAGCAAGCAGCGCGAATCCTCACTACTACAGCGGCGCGCAGAGTTATTGCATCAACATATCTATGGAATCCGCTCGATCATCAACGAACTTTGCCTTGGTGAAGAAACTTGTACTAAGTGCCAGGGAAGAAATTGTCCTGTTGGTCTTTCAAAGCAAGCATTAACGGCCATGCTAGTCCAAGAAGGTATGGGTTCTAGCAAGGATTGGGTCTCCCCAGAGAAAGAGGACAAGAAGTCTTTTGATCTTTTTACCGCCCGAGAAGGACTATTGAAAACCATGGCAGCCTGTCATATGTTGAACCAGACCGATCAACATTTACGCTTCCTTGACAGCACCCGGCAATCGCTTGAGCAAATCTGCTTTGGTAAAACCTTGAGCTTTGACGGAGATCTAGAAGATTACTTAAGCCAACTTAAGAAAGAGTCTCCGGTCCTTGCTTTACGCTTACGAAAGATGATTGAAAACCAAGAGATCGAATAAAAAGAGGACTGCCGGACCAGATCACAAGTTCTCGAAAAACAGTATTATTTAATCTAATCAACCGAAAGGGAGGTGGTAGCATTTCTCATAAAAGAAATGCTACGATACAATATGAACTCGGAAATTAAGCGACGAAAATTTGGCAATACCGGGTTATCCGTATCGGAACTTAGTTTTGGTGCGATGAATTTACGACAATTAGATAACGATGAACAAGCCTATCAGATTCTGAACTATGTTTTGGACCAAGGAATTAACCTCATCGATACAGCTCGCGGGTATAACGGAACTAACGGCCAAGGGCAGCCGGTGGAGAGCGAAGTCTTAGTAGGCAATGCAATTCGTAATCGGACCGACTTAGATGAACCGATTATTGTTGTTACTAAAGGACATGGCTATACCGTCCCTGAACTGG
>SKHL01000145.1 GCA_007116995.1 Limnochordia bacterium | reverse complement strand
TTCCTTACCGGACCATATGGTGTAGGCCGAGTTATTGCTCGTCCGTTTCAAGGAAAGATAGGAGACTTTACTCGCACAACTAACCGTAAAGATTTTAGTCTAGAACCCCCAGTACCCACCATTTTAGACGAGCTTATAAAGAATAATATACCAGTTTATGCTGTCGGTAAAATCTCTGATATATTTGCTGGACGGGGTATTAGTAAGAGTATTCCTTCTAAGCATAATAGGGAGACTATCGACAAAACTCTTACCTTTATAAAGCAGGTTAAAGGGCCAGCAATGATATTTGCCAATTGTGTAGACTTCGACATGCTCTGGGGACACCGTAATGACTATCAGGGATATGCGAATGGTCTAGAAGAGTTTGATGCACGAGTACCCCAATTACTCGCTGCACTAGAGCCCTCAGACATACTAGTACTCGTTGCTGATCACGGTTGCGATCCTACTACGGCAAGTACTGATCATTCTCGGGAGTATGTTCCCCTGTTAGTCTCCGGTGAGAATATCACTGCATCTCATCTAGGCACTCGTAATACATTATCTGATGTAGCAAAGACCATTGCGTCCTACTTCAATATATCAACTAGCGTACCAGGAACTAGCTTTTTACCTATCATTAGAAAGAGTTGATGCTAATGCGTACATACGACTTGATTTTAAAGAAGAGAAATGGGTACCCTTTGGATACCGAAGAAATAAGTTATCTAATTAATGAATATACTACAGGACAAATTCTTGATTACCAAATGGCTGCGTGGTGCATGGCTACCTATTTCACTGGAATGACCGATCGAGAAATCAGTGATTTAACAATGGCTATGGCTCGTTCTGGGGAAATCATGGATCTAGGTACTATTCAAGGGAGAAAAATTGATAAACACTCTACTGGTGGCGTAGGAGATACGACTACACTCATTGTCGCTCCCCTAGTCGCAAGCTGCGGAGTTTCAGTAGCAAAAATGTCCGGAAAAGGTCTAGGTCATACTGGAGGTACCATCGACAAATTATCCAGTATACCCGGATTCAATTCTGAGCTAACCCAAGATCAGTTTATCCGGCAGGTCAATGATATTCATTGTGCTTTAGTGAGTCAAACAGGGAAACTGGCCCCAGCAGATAAATTATTATATGCCTTGCGCGATGTGACCGCTACTGTAGACTCTATCCCACTGATCGCATCATCAATTATGAGTAAAAAGATCGCAGCAGGAGCGGACGGTTTTGTGCTAGACGTAAAGACAGGAAGCGGGGCCTTCATGAAGGAATTGTCCCAGGCCATAGAACTAGCTAAAACCATGGTATCTATTGGTAAACAAATAGATAAACCTACAGTCGCCTTAGTCACCGATATGAACCAGCCATTAGGTCAGATGATTGGTAACGCTCTGGAGGTGAAAGAGGCCATACTAACACTGGCCAATCAAGGCCCCGATGATTTAACCCAATTGTGCATTGCCCTAGGCGCAGAAATGCTTGTCCTTGCTGAGCATTCTCCAGATATACTAACAGCAGAAAAACAACTACTAACGGCATTGAGACAAAAGACAGGACTAGATAAGTTTAAAGCCATGATTCGAGCCCAAGGAGGCGATGAACGAATTGTCGATTCTCCAGACCGTCTACCGCAGGCGCAGTATAAAATTCCCATTTATTCTAATCAAGCTGGATATATTGAATCCATAGACAGTTTGGAATTAGGATTAGCTGCCATGAATATCGGAGCAGGACGAGAGCATAAAAATAGCCCTATCGACTTAGCTGTTGGACTTGAGCTCAAGAAAAAGATCGGTGACTATGTGACTATAGGAGAGCCTATAGTGATCGTTCACAGCAATATGGCATCGAGCGATCAGGAAAAAATTCGGGCAGCTTATACATTTAGTGACAAAAAGGTATCAGCTGTCCAACTAATCCATATGAGAAACACATAATTGTCTTTGAGGCGAAGGGATCTTCGTTGCTGATATAAATAAAAAAATAAACGAAAACTATGTATAATGGGGCCCTAGGCCCCATATTTATCTATATAAGCTTAACTGCTAGAAAGGAGGTAACAAAAGGTGTCAGTTACTAAAATACGACTAAGCCTATTTATTCTTGCCTTTGTCTTATTACTAGTTTGTTCTATTCCTGCGCTTACCCAACCCTTTGAGCTTAATGGTAAGGCGGGGCTGTTAATGGACGCCCGTAGCGGACAAATATTCTTTGAGCATAATATTGATGAGCCTTTACCCATTGCTAGTGTTACTAAGATAATGACCTTAGTGCTAATTCTAGAAGCACTAGATCGAGGTCTAGTATCTCTCACCGATTTAGTTAGCACAACAGCGCATGCTGCTTCAATGGGAGGGTCTCAAGTCTGGCTCGAACCAGGTGAACAGCTACCACTCAAGGAGATACTATTTGCAATTAGTGTGGGATCGGCTAATGACGCAGCTGTAGCAGTAGCCGAGTACATTGCTGGTTCAGAACAAGCCTTTGTCGATGCCATGAATAAACGAGCACAGGAACTAGGCCTTACTAATAGCCAGTTTTCTAATGCTAGTGGGTTACCACCTAGTCAACTAAATCAAGCTCCACAGTTAATGAGTGTCCGAGATATAGCCACTCTAACTCAATATGCTATCACTGTCCCCCTGCTAATGGATTTCGTTTCGACCTATGAGTACACCATGCGTGCTCAAACCACAAAACGACCACAATTATGGAATTACAACAAATTACTACGACGATACCAGGGTGTAGATGGAGTTAAGACTGGATACACCACAGAATCAGGGTATTGTTTGGCTGCTACAGCAGAGCGCAATGGGCTACGCTTAATCGCCGTAGTTCTAGGTGCTGCATGTGATGCAAACCGAGAAGAGGATATTCGTAAACTACTAGATTATGGTTACCGGAAATATACAAATCATCTACTCATATCGGAAGGCACGGAAATTGGTCAGCTAGTACTCAAGAAAGGGGATCCAGAGAGGGTATCGACGATCTTAGCAAACGATCTTTTCGTCACTATCGAGCGAGGAGACGACGCCAACATCACAACTCAAGTCCAGTATCGAGAGGGCTTGCAGCTACCGATGTATAAAGGGATCGTGGTTGGAGATGTAGTTGCCTTATTAAACAACGAAGAAATTGCCCGTGCCCATCTAACTATCGCTAGGGATGTCGATCGGGGAAGTATCTTTGATCTTATCTTTCGGATGTCTAACAATATGATTAAGTCATTACTAAACATTTAGAGGAGACCCTCATGTCTTAAAGATTCCGTAGGTAGTACCATTGAAATGATGAATATCGGCAGTTTGACGACATGGGTAGGCTTACCTTACAAGATTATAAGAAGCCTTGCTGATTTCATGAAAATATTGTGTATTTTGATTCTTTTATCAGCAGGAGTTTCCATTCAAAAGACGAATGTTTATTCAGATAACTGGAAGGAGGGAAAACTACTATGCACTCTTGTGAGATCGTGGGACAAGCAC
>SKHL01000278.1 GCA_007116995.1 Limnochordia bacterium | reverse complement strand
TGACGCTTCTCCGCCTTCACCGCAGCGGAACGCTGCTCCTCGAGCTCGACCATGAGGCCGTCGAGGCGCACGTCGTCGTCGGCGCTGATGTCGTCACGGGAAGCGAGATCTTTGATCTCAGCCTCCAACTCGTTGATCCGCGAACGGATCTCCTCTGGATTCTGCATTTCGGTTGTCTCCTCAGACGTTGTGCAAAACCGTCAAGGCTTTGCGTTGATTTTTGGTACGAGTGCCTGAGGTGGCCTGCTGGCCGGCGTCAGGTTGCTGCGGTGAGGTGGCCTGAAGGCCGGCGTCACCTGCAGCTGGGGTTGCAAGTTCCTCGGCGAGACGAACGACCAGATCGGCACGCTCATCGTCATCAAGGGTTGCGAGCAATGAACGAACACCGACCGTGGTTGCCTCATAAGCGGGGAACACCACCGGGCCGACTTCGTACAGTTCGACTTCACGGATGACACGTTTCGGCACGTCACCGGACTCATCCCAGTCTTCGCGCAGCACACGAAAACGGAACGACATCCCATCAATCGCACCAGACGCGATCGCTTGGCGGATCGGCTCCACCCGACTGTTGTCATGCAACCGGGCCCGAACAAACAGGCCGCGCTCATCCTCACGCAGCACCTCGATCGCGCCGATCGGCACCGACCCAGTCGCTACATCACGACCATGATCGAACTGCAACACCGGCTTGCGTTCCGAAATCGTTTTCGAAAACGCGCCACGCGCCAACTCTTCATCGAACTGGCCTTCCCACGAATCAATACGCGTCGGTGTATCAAACACCGCCGCATACCCCTCGAGGGTGAAACCATCATCATGTTCTTCTGCGAGTTCGAACCTGGCGGCTCGACACACATTGTTCTTCGGGGCTTTCATCAATCCTCCTGTGGATTGTCCACAGTGCCGCCCTCATCAACGGGCCGCAGCTGCACCGACAAATTCCCGGTATGCGCCAACCGGGACATGTCCCCCGACACGACCGCATCAACCACAGAATCAGGGTCGAAACCGCCGTCAATCAACTGGCGAATCGTCGACGCTTCCGCCGACTTGATCGCCGCAGCATCCTTCACATCCTCCTGAAGGAAATCAATATCACGATCGTCATACCACAACCGTGTCCCACCAGGAACCACCAGCAGATTCGACAACGCTGCACACGCGCCACGCCACAACGGCCGAATCGTCCCATCAGCAAACCGGCGACGAGACGCCATGTAGTTCCCAGCGTTCAACGCGGAACCACCCAACCCCTCACTGATCCCAAGAATCGTCGCCGGCACACCCGACGCCACCGCGATCCGGGTTTCGCCGCCACCCTGGACGCGATGCATGTCGAGTTGCTCAAAATTGGAACCCAACATGCGCACATCAGCGCCGCCACCCAAATACAACGTTTTGAACGCTTTATCGACGCCAGCATGCTTCGCGTCCATCAACTCTTTGAAACGTTCAATTTCTTCAGGCTGATATTCCTTCGGGAACATGACCGCCATGTTCGGCGTTGCCGCATTCCGAATGAACATCGACTTGTAGCCAGTCAACTCGTTATCAGCCAACGAATCCGACAAGATCGTCGAAATCCACGACCGGCCAACAAACGGATTCCCAGGATCAGGCAACGCTTTATGATGCGCAACCTCATCAGGTGTGTAAAACGTGCCGTACTGAGAAGGGTCGATCGGCGTGTCAATGTCAGGTTGCGCTTGCGGATGCGGCAACGCCAAATAGCCCAACAGCTCGTACGCATACCGATCACCGTTCGACCGGTTGAACTTTTGGCCAGTCACCACCAGCACACGATCCGCAGGCAACCGATACAAACGCTGCCCTTCACGAACCCAATACGAATTGCCGAACACCGACACGTCGGTTTCCATGATCGACAACAAATCACCCGTCGACCCACCAGGCCACGGCGACTCCAACACCCGCAACCTTGGATCACCAAACAACTCGCCAGGCCGACTATCAACAAACCGCTGCCACTTGAACGTCGCCTCAGCAAAAATTTGGGCACGCGTCTCCACCGCCGCCGCCACAATCGCATTCCGAGACGCCTCCAACGCATTCAACGACGAAAACCCGGCAAACGGAGACTGATACGACACACCATCAAACCGAAACCGCGGCCACCACGACCGCTCCACCAAACCCGACTCCGACTCCACCACTGGATCGCGCCGACGCAACAACTCACCAAACATCAGCGGCGAACCTCACCAACCACACCAACCGCGAACAAACTCAACCCGGCCACCACCAGCCCAGCCGGCACCGCCACCAAACCAGCACCAAACGACACAACAGCCAAACCGCCCAACTGCAAGGCGACAGCAAATCTGCTCATAACGCCTCCTCAGTCAACCGACACATACAACGACGGCTTCCGAGCCGCCGGCACCAACCCCAACGCCAACGTCGCCGCCACCAACGGCGTCACATCAGCAGACCCAGACGCTCGAGCCCACGCCCACGCATCACCAACCGTGCGCCGCCGAACCGCAGCCACCGCCGCATCCACCGGACCCTGACCCAAATGACGCAACCCGCCCTGAGCAACCACATCCACAAACACACCAACCGACTGCGTCAACTCACGCACCGTCGTCTCATGCACCTCAACACCAGCCTCAACCAGCAACGCAATCAACGACCCCGCCGGCCCAGCCGGATCAACAATGATCGGACACCGCCACCGCTTGAACAACTCAACAGCACGATCCACCACACCCGCAGTCCCCGAAAACCGGTCCACCAGCTCCACATGCATCAACTGATCAGCACGACGACCAGCCGCAGCAAACGACGCAAACTTCCGATCCGGCGACAACTCCAACGCAATCTGCACACCGCCAGCGATCTGCGAACCCTCATCAACCAACGACGCCCACTGCGCCATGTTGATCAAACCGCCCTGGCCGTCAGCCACATCAGGCACACCGAGTCGTTCCCGGGCGAACTCCTCAGGAGCCATCGCCCGCAACTCGCCATCCACCGACTCTTCTAAAATGCGAATCCCCAACCCCGGGTTCGCCTGGCGCCAATTGTTCCGATCAGCCGGATCGGCACCAACCTCGTTGCCCCACTCGCAAAACAGCAACTGCGGATCATCGCCGGCGTGACCGCGATCACGCAACCGGTGCAACACCGTCGAATCAGCATGCGGAGCTGACGAAGTCAACCACAACTGCGGATTCGCCCGAGCCGACAACGCCGGCAACAACGCACCAATCGTCGCATCCGACAACTCGAACGCCTCATCCAAATAGATCGTGTCGCCGCTGAAACCACGACCCGACGACCTCGACCTAGCTAAAAACCGGATACGCGACCCGTTCTTCAACTCGATCGCCTGATCACCAGCACCAGTCCTAATGATCTTCACCTGTTTGAACAGATCAGCGCAGCCCTCGACCATGTCAACAACCCGACGAAAATGCTCATAACACGTTTTGAACTCATGCGCAGTGTGAATCTGCAACTGC
>SKHL01000143.1 GCA_007116995.1 Limnochordia bacterium | reverse complement strand
ATCACCTTTGACCGTCGGTATTTCACTCTCTTTAATGTCACGGTATCGCGGTTTCATCATTTTGTGGGTCGAAGGGAGATTAGCCCACAGTTGAAATCCGTACATTCTGCCACTTTCATCAGGTTTGGGCATCTCTTGGTGAATGATTCCTGAACCGCTAGTCATCCATTGACAGTCCCCGTCTAAAATTTCTCCTCTGTTTCCCAAACTATCTCCATGCTCTACCTGCCCCCGAACTAGATAAGTAATGGTTTCAATCCCACGATGGGGATGCCAAGGAAACCCTTTGACATAATCAGAAGGATTGTGCGAGTCAAAGGCATCGAGTAAGAGAAAGGGATCAAATTCCTCAATATCCTGATCTCCTATGACGCGTACTAGCTTAACCCCAGCACCTTCCAAGATATTCCGCCCAATAATCTGTTTTTCTATTTTGCGTAGTTGCATAGCCTAATTCCTCCTGCGTAGGTATAGATGACCTACATCTTTTATTTCTTGAATGAATTCTCCACCAGTCCAAGTGTACCTGCCGCTTACAGTTATATTATCGAAACTAAGATCACTCCCCCAGGAGTGGTCTTAGTTTTAGCTATTTTTACAATAGGAACCTGCACTTTCGTTAACGAGTCACTATCGCTTTCTTTGTTCCAAATGCCGTCTATATGCGATTCTCTTGGATTATCACTTGGAGTATAGCCATTATCTGCTATCCACTTAAACAAATGGGTAGATAAATACTCAGGTACTGTACACTGTAACCTAGGTTCGCTACGATACATTTTACTCAGCTCCCTACACAGCATCTTCTAATTATACTATAAATCCTCCTGTAACAGTAGAGTCAACGGATTTTTGATATTTTTACATAACATCAATATTCTAGCAGTTATTGAAAGAAAAAACCAAATCACTTTAATTGCGAATACTAACTTATTGTTTAAGAATTCTTTATACTGATAATAATAATTACTTGTGTTATTTTGGATGGTATGGTAAACTATAGTTATACGAAGGAAAGTAATCCCAGATACTTAAATACTTATTTCACTAACAGATGGAGGGTTTGTCATGAATGAACGATTTGTCACTATGGAAGCCAAGAGATTAGCACTAAACGGATCCGAACTAACAGTAGGTAGCATTGCACCAGATTTTACCCTGCTGGATACTAGCCTTAAGTTTGTATCTTTAAAAGACTTTGGGACCAGCAATAAACTAATTAGTGTAGTACCGTCCCTGGATACCGGTGTCTGCAGCAAACAAACACGCCACTTCAATGAGCAGGCTGGGGCCTTAGAGAATGTCAAAGTGATAACTATCAGTGTAGACTTACCCTTTGCCCAGGATCGCTGGTGTGGATCCGAAGGTCTGGATAATGTGATCACACTGTCAGATCATTATGATGTTAGCTTTGGAAGGGATTATGGGACATTGATCGGAGAGCTGCGGTTGCTCGCTCGTGCTGTTTTTGTCTTAAACAGTAACAATAAGATTACCTATGTAGAATATGTACCAGAACTTACTGATCACCCCGACTATGATCAAGCACTTGCAGCGCTTAACAAACTATAGGCATGCCTAACGTCATATTAGCATAATCTTCTAGCTTCACTTTCTATATGGAGCTCGAAGGTTGTGCTTTTTATTGCTAATTTTCCATTAGACTGTTTTACTCCTTTATGATATAATTGCTCGAAGTATATTTAGAAGAGGATGTTAGCCTAAATGATAAGCACGAGTGGAGTTTCGTTACGATATGGTGGTCAGCTATTATTTGAGAATGTAAATATCAAATTTATCCAGGGCAATTGCTTTGGCTTAATTGGAGCGAATGGTGCGGGTAAATCTACCTTTTTACAAGTCCTTTCTGGGGAAATTGAACCGAATAAAGGAGAAGTAATCATAGATCCAGGTATGAGGCTTGCTGTTTTAAAACAAAATCAGTTTGAGTTTGATCAGTTTACGGTGCTAAAAACCGTAATTATGGGACACCAACGATTATGCCAGATCATGGATGAAAAAGACGCCTTGTATGCAAAAAACGATTTTACCGAAGCGGAAGGGCTTCAGCTATCGGAATTAGAAGCGGAGTTTTTGGAGTTAAACGGATGGGAAGCAGAATCTGAAGCAGCTATCTTGCTCAAGGGGTTAGGAGTTCATGAATCCTTACACGAGCGTAAGATGAGTGAGATAGATGGAAACGAAAAAATCCGGGTCTTATTGGCCCAAGCGCTTTTTGGTAATCCAGATATTCTATTGCTAGACGAGCCAACGAATCACCTAGATACCGCTTCCATCGATTGGTTGGAGAATTTTCTTGTCAACTTTGAAAACACTGTAATCGTGGTGTCCCACGATCGACATTTCCTTAATAATGTCTGTACCCATGTAGCTGATATTGACTACGGGAAAATCCAGCTTTATGTAGGAAATTACGAGTTCTGGTATCAGTCTAGCCGTTTAGCCTTACAACAGGCTGCAGATGCAAATAAGAAAACAGAAGCAAAAGTTAAAGAACTACAGGACTTTATTCGTCGCTTTAGTGCCAATGCCTCCAAATCCAAACAAGCCACATCTCGCAAGAAGTTACTTGAAAAAATTACCCTAGAAAACATCAAACCCTCCTCGCGTAAATATCCGTATGTGGATTTTAAACCAGAACGAGAAGCTGGCAATGAACTGTTACAGATAAATGAGGTCTGCAAGAAAATCGATGGAGAAACACTATTGAACCGGATTAATCTACGAGTAAATAAAGGGGATAAGATTGCATTTGTGAGCAGAAATGGCTTAGCCAAAACCACCTTATTCCAAACCATAATGAATGAGATCCCAGCCGATAGTGGCGACTTCCGCTGGGGTGTAACTACGACACAGGCCTATTTCCCGAAGGATAACGCAGCCTATTTCGATGGAGTAGATTTATCTCTTGTCGACTGGTTACGACAATACTCGAAAGACCAAACCGAGACCTATCTGCGAGGTTGGTTAGGTCGAATGCTTTTCTCTGGCGAAGATGCCTTGAAAAAAGCTCACGTCTTGTCAGGTGGCGAGAGAGTTCGCTGTATGCTAGCAAAAATGATGTTGTCTGGGGCTAATGTGCTTGTGCTCGATGAACCTACCAATCACTTGGACCTAGAATCGATAACAGCCTTAAACGAAGGATTGATTCGCTATAAGGGAACAATGTTGTTTGTGTCACAGGATAGGGAGTTTATTCAAACTATCGCCAACCGCATTGTGGAGATCACACCACAAGGACTAATTGATCGAACCATGGGCTATGATGAGTATCTGCAGCGAGATGATATAGCAAAACTGCGTCAGCAGATGTATGGAACGGTCGTAGGCCTGTAGGATAGTTATTAACAATCGGGTAGGAGGCCGATCCTTAGTGGGGCGGCCGTCCTCCCACACCACCTTACGTACCGTTCGGTATAAGGCGGTTCCAAAGTTTACGCATGACGTTGAATATAGTATTCCTTTAGACT
>SKHL01000185.1 GCA_007116995.1 Limnochordia bacterium | reverse complement strand
TTGTGAAAAACTTTTAGAAAAATTTATATATAATTAAAATTATTAAATTTTTATGATAAAAAAAATATTAATATTTTTGACATTGGTATTAAGTTTAAATTTATTATTTGCAGGAAATTTATATAATCATGCAATTAATTTTAATGATTTTGTAAATTCTTGTAGTGAAGATATTAATCATTGGGAAAGTTCAAATAGTGTGTGTTCATTTTTTAATAATTGGCAAGTAGTTAATAGTGAAGGGATATCCACATCAATTGATTCGATAGGATATATTAATTTATCTAGTGAAAATATTTTATTAGAAAATGATAATTTTATATCTTTAAATTTCGATATAATTGAAGGGGCTTCAGGGTTTATGGGGATTGTCTTGATTGAAAATTCTACTAAATACTCAAATACCATGCCCAACAATATTGACTTAATAATGGATACTCAAACAATTTCAATATACCAAAATAATATATTAAGTGCAACGTATGACATACATACAATAAAAAATCCTTCTGGTGCAGAATTTAGTGAGGGAGAAAATATGGAGATAAGACTAAATAAAACCCATATTAGTTTATATGTTAATAATAATTTAATATTTGGACCATCTCTTTTATATCATGATTTTGAAGATTTGCAATTTATTTCTTTTTATTCTTTTGATGTAGGGCCAGGGAGTAATACTAATTTTGAAAATATAAACATTATGCAACAAGGAACATTACCTAATGGCGGAAATAATGGCAATGTCCAATATACGAATTTATCAAGTGTTACTTCTACATTACCAACTATTGGCAATGACATTGGAGGATTCTTAACAAATATTTCTAGTCCTTTTGCTTTATGGTTATTGTTATTTGTGATAGTTTCAGGAGTTGCAGGATTTTTTACAAGTATCATATTTTTAACTAAAAATAACTTAAAGAAAAAATAATAAACTTTATATATAAATAAAATTATTATAATTTTATGTTAAAAAAAATATTATTAATTATGATTATGCTCATTAGCTCATTTATAGCTTTTGGAAATGTTGTCAATCTTACTAATTGTAATGTGGTGCCTGAAAATAATACCATATATAATATAACGGCCGTTTTTGCAGATAGTTCTAATAATTGTATGAATTTTGATAATGTTCAAGATGTTACGATATTAGGTAATGATTTAAAGCAAGACAGGGGGTTTACAATAAGAGGGATTAATGCACAAAATATTGAAATAAATGGGTTATATGCGACTTCTATAAGGTTTGATAACAACAGGGTAGAAAATTTAAAATTACAAAATTCTTATTTTTATTCTCAAGGCAATATGTTTTCTTGGGAAAAAACTGATGTTAATCATACAAATATAGTTTTATATAATAATAGGTTTGAGTCTTCAGGTTCCGCCATATTTAGAGAGACCACGGTCACAGGTTTTTTTACTAGGAACGACCTAATATTTACTAATTTAAATTTTACTAATAATGATTTTTTAGGATTTGATCAAATTTCTAGAATGGGTTCTCTTTCATCCACGACACACACAGGGAGGATAGAAGGTACTTTTGTTTTAAGAAACAATAATTTTGGCATTAAAACTTGGGGCCCTTCTGTAATGAGAGTGACAAGTAATACTATTTGTGAGTTTCAAGGAGCTTTTCAGGATAATTTGTTCACTCACATACCTAATTTAGAAGATCCTACTAATTCAGGCTTAAGTAATACTAGTGTTTCTCCTTTTGTATGGCCTTCAGGAGATAGTGCCAACGGATGTACAGTATATTCTGGTAACGTTCTAGTTAAAGAAAAATTAAATTTCCAAAATTCTTTAACTCATGAAGAATGGATTTATAATACTATTTATCAACATCCTAACGGATATGCAGACAATCAAATTGCCTATTATACAAGTGATAAAACTTTGAATTCAATTAATTATTTAAATGCAAATCAAAAATTAAATTTTATCCTAGATTTAACTTATGGAGGGAGGTTTGATTTGCAAGGGATTAACTCCATGAGGATGGGCGTTAATAATCAAATTATAGGTTTAAATCCTTACACTTCAAGTAAGTCACAAATCCGAGTTAATGCTCCAATAAGTGTAAATAGAGATGGGACTCCTTTTTCAAGCGAATATAAATTAATTAGATTTAGAAATTCGTTAAATATTGAGGGTATTGATTTTCAATTAACTAGTGCTCCTTCCACTCCTGACAGACAATGGGCTTTAATAGGGCCTCAATTTTTAGGAGAGGGAGAAAATTTAGTAATGAGAAATAATATAATTACTCATACTTTTGAGCATGTAAACTCTAGTAATTATTTAATTGAATTAGGGCCTTTTGCAAGAATTGAAAATAATGAGTTTATATATTCTCAAAATTTAGAATATCCTGACAATAAATTTCCTATTTTTGGTTTGGGTATAGGTGGAGGACATACAATAATTAATAATGAATTTGTGGGCGGTAGTAATATATTTTTTTGGCTTAATGGTTTAGCTTATTGGGAATTAAACGAATTTCCTTTTTATTATGTTAATAATATAATCCATAATGATTTTAAAAGACATTCTACACTTAATTATGCAATGCCCGTTAATTATTTGGCAAGTACAGATAACACTTTTTCAATAATGAATTTTAATGGATCTTATGTACATAGGACTACATGTAATGATTTTTATTTTAACATAGGGAATAGACATCAATGGTGGAATGATGTTATGGAGCCAACTTTTACTAATAATATTATGGATACATTTGTGGCCGTTTATGAATGGAGCAGTTTATTACAAGCAAATAAAACTTTAGTTTATGATAAGAGAGCTATTGGAACATGGCCTTATGATTTTGCAGGAAATACGGCCGAGGCCGATGATGATGTTTTTACTTGTGGAGAATTAAATTTTGTAATAACTAAACCTATTGAAGGAGAAACTTATACTTTTTCAGGACCTAACGGCATTTTTGATTCAATATTTAGGTATGAAGGAACTTATACTAATATGCTTTGTATTGAAAGGTTAAACGGAGTTAATTTTATTAATTTCGGAGTACCCGTTGATACCAATGTTCAAAATAATTGGAACGTTACAAGTGGTAGAGCTACTTATGATGTTACTTGTTATGTAGGGAATAATTTATTAGGTAAAGCGTACACAAGCGAGAGCGTAGATTTTTGTTTAAATAATTGTGTGGGAGTAGCAGAAGTTTTGGGAGTTAGTGCAGGGACTACTGATCCAATTGATCCAACTGATCCAACTGATCCAACTGATCCAACTGATCCAACTGATCCAACTGATCCAACTGATCCAACTACTCCTACAGGTCCAACAACAGGAGAATTTATTAATGTTCAAGGGCCATTAGATATATTAAACGCTAATTCAATTTCAGGTACAACTGATAACACAATAGATTTTATTAAAGCTATAGGAAATGTTATGTTATTAATATTAATACCATTATTAATTATATTTGTGACAATAGGAATAGGTTTAATAA
>SKHL01000070.1 GCA_007116995.1 Limnochordia bacterium | reverse complement strand
TTGAAACGTCTGAATAAACCAGTCCTTGAGGCCACCATTTGTATGGAGATCTGGTTCCTCTGCCACCTGATAGCCTGTTAACCGAGCTAATTCCTGGACTATCTTCCGATCTCGTTCTAAGACAGGAGAATCTTGTCCATAATGCCAGTAGATTACTTGTCCACTAGCATGATAAGAAAGGATCATCATCGGCTTGATGATACGCACTAACTCCGCCAGTGCCCTACTCTCTGGCTCACTCTCCGGCTTACTCCCTTTATACTTCTCAAAATGAGGTTCCGGCTCTGTCGCAGCTAAATCCCAATTTCCGTCATACTGTATATTCAAATTTACACCGTTTGCATTACCTTTCCAACGGGAAAAGTCTTCCTGTCCATCATTAGCCGCGAGAAGTAGCTCGCGATTCTCTCCTGCACTAACACCCTTTAGCGATATCTCCACACCATCAGGGTTCAACATAGGCACAAATACTATTCCGATCTGCTGTAGCAAGTCACAGAGATGAAAACCACTGATTTCTTGATCTAACACAGCAGCTTCAGCATATTCTCGCAGTGCCTTTACCAATAGCTTGCTTGTTATCCATTCTCGTCCATGATGAGCACCAACCACGAGTAACTTTGGGCTTTCAGCCCCTAGATGAACAGCATAGAGATTACGACCTGACACGCTTTCGCCAATGGACTCCACAGATATCCAATCCGAATAAGCTTTGCTCAAGCTTCTAATGTCCTTAGATAACTCTGGATATCCATAAGATTCCCTTTGTTCAGCATAAATCAAGGGAGACTGCTCCGGTGAGTTCTCTACGGAAGTGCGCATTCTTGTATAAGATTGATGGCCAAGAAGCCCTAACAGAACCAGTATTAGGGCTAAGTAAACTACATATCTAGGATTCATTATCTCCACCTGCCATAACCTGTTTCTCCTAGTGTTTGTCTGTGCATCAAGGTTATACCCTTCAGATTAAACTTCTAACTTCCGGATACTCCCCCGAAAAGGCCTCCAACCATTCCTACTATAGCAGTAATTAGTAGTTGTTTGATCCATGCCCACTGTATCATCGTGCTCAAGTCAGCCCGTAATAGGGTAAGTATTAGTAAATAGCCAACTCCAACTAATGCCCCATGCAACCAAAACTTAGATTGGCAACGCTTACCAAGGTACCCTGCTCCTATTAGGATACTTAGATAATTAAACAGACTTAGAATACCCGCTGTTTCTTCCCAATCAGATACTACTGTCACAATAGCTAGTACAATTGAAAACGAAAACATCAGCATAAAAGTCACAAACAATCCCTGTAACAGAAATGGAATATTTACTGTAACAGGACTTTTCAAGCCGATCCCCTCCCATTTCTTTAGTTTCATTATAAACTATGTCTTAACCAAAAAAATATGCAACCTCTTTTTTATCGAGGTTGCATTTACTTTTCACCGATTAGGAAACTTCTTCTTTGCTAGCAGCGATTACACTGTCTGCTATAGTCTGGGGCACTTCCTCATAATGACTAAACTCTGTCTCAAAAGAACCTCGTCCCTGCGTCATACTTCGTAAATCTATAGCATACCTAAACATCTCACTAGCAGGAACTTGGGCTTTAATGGTTTGTAATCCATCCTTAGGATCCATGCCCATGATGCGTCCACGCTTTTTATTCAAATCGCCCATCACATCACCCATATAGTCATCGGGAACGGTAATTTCCACATTTAAGACTGGCTCTAACAGGACTGGCTTAGCATCCAAAAATCCCTTCTTCAAGGCCATCGATGCCGCGATCTTAAAGGCCATTTCAGAGGAATCCACATTATGATAGGACCCATCATACAAAGAAACCTTGAGATTCACAATGGGATATCCTGCTAGAATTCCCTCTTCCATAGTCTCACGAAGCCCTTTTTCTACTGCAGGAATGTACTGTCTTGGAACTGCGCCACCGAAGATATCATCCAAAAACTCTAACTGATCCTCGGATTCTTCTGATCCTGGACTGATTTTTAACCAAACGTGTCCGAATTGTCCTCGACCTCCGGATTGTTTCTTGTGCTTTCCTTCAACCTGTACCGTACCGCGAATTGTCTCACGATAAGGGACTATCGGTGTAGACAGATCCACTTCTACACCAAACTTCTTCTGTAGTCGACTACACATAACTTCTAAGTGCAGGTCACCTAATCCAGAGATAAGAATTTGACTTGTTTCAGCGTTTTTCTCCACTGTAAATGTGGGGTCTTCCTCTGCTAGTCGGGTTAGCCCACTACCGATCTTTTCTTCGTCTCCCTTTGAGTGAGGTTCAACAGCCAGTGTCATTACTGGTTTTGGGAATGCAATTCCCTTGGCAATAACAGACGATCCTTTTTGACTAAGGGTATGATTAGTACTAGTATCCTGAAGCTTAGCAACAGCGCCTACATCGCCTACCCCTATCTGGGTAACTGGAATGTTCTCTTTCCCTTTGATTACGAACAACTGACCAATCCGCTCCTCACGCTCCTGCGTAGCATTATAAACGACACTATCAGACTTAATCGTACCTGATAGCACCTTAAAATAAGTTAGCTTTCCTACATATGGGTCAGCCATAGTCTTATATACGATGGCACACAACTTGTCGGAATCTCTGTCGATCTGCACTTCTCCATTGGTTTTGTGATCGAGTCCGATTACCGGACGGTCTTTTGGGGAGGGAAGACATGTTAGGCAATAATCTAGAAGCTGGGCAATACCCACATTAGCCGTCGCTGATCCACATAGTACGGGGACTACTTCTCCAGTATGTGTACCTGTACGCAAGGCCACCTCAATTTCCGAGTTAGTTAGTTCTTCGCCCTCAAGGTACTTCATCATTAACTCATCATCAGTAACAGAAATGGCTTCGATAAGTGCATCTCTCGACTCTTCTACTTCGTCGGTCATATCTGCTGGAATTTCTCCTTCAGTTACTAAATCTTTGTCCCAGAGGTACGCCTTCATAGTAACAAGATCAACAAACCCCTTAAAATTTTCAGCATTCCCTATTGGTAGCTGAATGGGAACTATTTTCTGGCCCCAAGCGGCTTTTAGTTCATCGAGGGTCTTATTAAAATTGGCATTTTCTCGCTCCAACTTATTAATAAAAATCATGCGAGGCGTCTGAAATTGCTCAGCATAATTCCATGATTTTTCAGTTCCTACTTCTAACCCAGACGACGCACACACTACTAATACAGCACCATCAGCAACACTTAAGGATGCAATCAAATCTCCTGCAAAATCGAAGTATCCAGGTGGATCTAACAGATTTATTTTTGAGCCGTTCCATTCACAGGGTGCTGTCGAAAGGTTAATACTGATCTGCCGTTTTATCTCTTCAGAATCAAAATCCATTACACTAGTCCCACTATCAACGCGTCCTAAGCGACTAGCGGTCTTTGAAGTAAACAACATAGCCTCTGCTAATGATGTCTTACCAGCACCACTATGGGATACCATTGCTACATTACGTAATTGCTCAATTGA
>SKHL01000052.1 GCA_007116995.1 Limnochordia bacterium | reverse complement strand
TAATGGTAGTAGCATCTACGGTTTCCTGGTTAATCCAGCATTTTATCCTTGAACCGTTTGGACTACCATTCTTACAATACGTTTCCTTTATTCTAGTTATCGCTTCGATGGTTCAGTTAGTAGAGATGTTTTTGCACAAAACTAGTCCAACGTTGTACAAATCAATGGGTATTTTCTTGCCATTGATTACCACTAACTGTGCCATTTTAGGTATGGCGTTAATCCTGGTTTTACGAGCCTATACCTTTGGTCAATCCATCATATTCGGTATTGGTGCAGGAGTGGGCTTTACCCTTGCTCTAGTTCTTTTGGCGGGGATACGCGAGGAACTGGAGTTTGCTGATGTGCCAGCTCCGTTTCAAGGCGCAGGCATAGCATTTATAATCGCTGGACTTTTATCCTTAGCATTCAGCGGGTTTAGCGGTCTAGTTTAGATTGTAGTTATAGTTTGCCTAATTGTTAGGAGGTTGATAGGGTGAGTAATACCCTTATTTCATTACTAAGCATGGGAATTTTAGGCGCTATTTTTGCTATTGGGTTAGTCATAGCTTCGAAAAAGTTTGCTGTTGATGTGGATCCTAAGGTTAATGCCTTAGAGGGAGTCTTACCGGGAGTAAACTGTGGTGCTTGTGGGTTTGCTGGGTGTCGTTCATTCGCTGAAGGGTTAGCTGAAGGTAAAGCATCACCTAATGGATGTCCTGTTGGTGGCATAGATGTGGCCAAAGCTGTAGAGGAGATATTAGGTATTGATACAGGAAATGCGTTCAGTCGCAAAGTGGCTCAGGTTCTGTGTAAGGGTGGTCACGCCGAAGCTACACAAAGAGCAGACTATAATGGGCCAATGGATTGTCGTATAGCCAATATCACCCAGGGTGGAGATAAAGGGTGCACTTACGGATGTTTAGGGTTAGCAACATGCGTAGAGCGCTGCCCCTTTGATGCCATGGCTATGAACGAAAATGGGTTACCTATTGTATTCGAAGATAAATGTACCGGTTGTGGTAAGTGTGTAGCTGCTTGCCCCCGGGATATCATTGTGTTGGCTGGTGAAGAATATGGTGTTCATATTCGCTGTCGTTCTTTAGCTTTAGGGAAAGAAGTACGCAAAGTGTGTCAGGTCGGGTGCATTGCCTGTCGTCGATGTGAGAAAGAATGCCCTGTAGATGCCATTGCAGTAGAAAAGAATTTAGCCGAAATTGATTATGACAAATGTATTGTTTGTCGTAAATGTGTGGCTGTATGCCCCACAAACAGCATAGAATCTCAAGATGGGAAACCCATAGTTAAGAAAAAGAAGATGGGTTAGAGAGGGTATTAGATGAATGTTATAATGAGACACAAAGTCATATTTCTTGTTATTGCCAGCGTAGTCATCGCGCTCTCAATTGGGTTGATTCTCCGATCACGAGTAGCCGACAGTACAACCCAACAGACACACTTCATGATGGATACGATCGTGGAGATTCGGGCAACAGGTCCAAGATCAGAAGATGCAGTAGATCGAGCATTTGCAGAGATACAACTAATCGAAAAGCTCTTTTCCCGCTTTATTCCAGAGGGTGATGTAGCAAGAATCAATGAGAATGCTGGTAATTGGGTTACTGTTTCGATAGAAACCATTGATTTAATAGAAAAAGGGATTAGCTATGGTGAAATAACTCAAGGAACCTTCGATATAACCATTGGGGGATTGTTGACTCTTTGGGGATTTGGAACAGAGCAGTATCGGGTTCCCACAGATCAAGAGTTAGCACAAGTCATGGAAACGGTAGATTATAGAAATATTGAGATCAACCGGAATAGTCGACAAGTGCGTATTCCTGCAGGATCTATGCTCGACTTAGGAGGAATCGCTAAAGGGTATGCTGTAGATCGAGCAAGAGACGTGTTGCGAGAGAATAGAATAGATAATGGACTTATCAATGCAGGTGGCGATATAGTCACATTAGGCAAGCGACCTGATGGTAATCCTTGGAGGGTAGGGGTACAAAATCCGATGGATACTACTAGTATTTTGGCCATTGTACCTTTATCCGATTCTACAGTGGTTACTTCCGGAGATTACCAGCGGTTTTTTACTGAAAATGGTCTTCGGTTTCATCATATCATTGATCCTAGTACTGGTTTTCCAGCCGAAGGAGTTATTAGCGTTACTATCGTAGCAGCGTCAGCTACTGTTGCTGATGTTTTTTCAACAGCAGTATTTATTTTAGGGGTAGATGATGGTCAAAAACTAATAGAGACACTAGATGATATTGAGGCGATCATCGTCGACGCACAAGGTCAAGTATGGGTATCCTCTGGCCTTGAAGGTCAAATCCAGTTGTTGTAAGTTGACGTTTCGGCTAAGGTGAAACGTCTCTAATTCATAGGAGGGATTAACATGGAAAGGAAAGCAAGGCAACTCTCAATAGAGAGAGCACGGGAGTTAAAGAGTAGAATCTCTGATTATTTAAGAGTTCAGGATGATATCGAAACTGGATTTAAGCTAGCAGATCAGATAGAGGGACAGAAGAAGAAAATAATGTCTGTATTAGGAGCCTCAGAAGAAGAGTGGCAGGATTGGCACTGGCAAATGGAAAATCGCATTACTGATGTGAAGACATTAGCAAAAATTATTGATGTGGATGATGATGAATTTGATGTAGTCTCAGAAATTGGAGAAACCTACCGCTGGGCTATTTCTCCCTATTATGCCACGTTAATGAGTGTGGCTAATCGTCAATGTCCCATTCGCTGGTTAGCAATGCCGTCCGCGTTCGAGTATTCGGAAGAGGGGCAGCTAGACCCCATGAGTGAAAATGAAACGTCCCCGGCCCCTTCGATCACTCGTCGTTATCCCGATCGTTTAATCATTAAAGTGACGAACCAATGTGCTATGTACTGCCGGCATTGTCAACGACGTCGGCAAATTGGAGAAATCGATCGACATATAATTGAAGATCAATTAGCAGATGCAATCAATTATGTGCGGGATAATCCGGAAATCCGTGATGTGTTGATTACTGGTGGCGATGCTTTTATGCTAGAAGATGATGCGATAGAATGGATTCTAAAGGAACTACGCAGTATCGAACACGTAGAAATGATTCGCTTTGGTAGTCGAACTATTGTTACACTGCCACAAAGGATTACCCCCGAGTTATGTGATATACTCAGCAAGTACCATCCTGTATATGTAAACACACACTTTAATCATCCTAAAGAGATAACGCCAGAAGTGGCTGCAGCATGTGATCGCCTATCTCGAGCTGGAGTTCCCTTAGGGAATCAAGCTGTATTACTAAATGGCGTCAATTCGTCGGTCCATGTGATGAAAAAACTGAATCACGAATTATTGAAAATCCGTGTCCGACCTTACTATATCTTCCATGCCAAAGTAGTTCGGGGAACACTGCATTTTCATCCAAAAGTAGAAACTGGGCTACACATCATGGAACAATTGCGGGGTTATACGTCAGGTATGGCGATCCCTACCTATATCATTAATGCTCCTGGCGGACTAGGAAAGACAC